>CACZPE010000287.1 GCA_902782875.1 uncultured Ruminococcus sp.
AGAAAACAGCTATGACGATACTCGGTGTTATGCAGAGCTGATAAGCTCCCCGCCGTAAGGAACAAGCACAAAATAGTGAACAAGTAAATCCCTGATGCAATGCATCAGGGATTTTCCGCACATATCGGGACTCTGCTGCTATTTTTCAGAAATAGATCCGGAATTATTATGACTCCACGCATAGTCATACATATCCATACCGTTGTTGTTTTTAAGTCTCTCTGTTTCTTCAATACAGTACCCGACAGCAAGATGTATGAATTCATCAGACATTTCTTTTGTAAAGAAGAATATATCCTTGTATTCGACAGGAAGAAAATAAGACTTCATACTTTTTACCAGACGTTCCGTATCAAAGCTGCAGATATGACATATATCCTCATTCTCAAACCCTTCGGGGATAACAATATCGTTCATCAGCCCGTATTCTGAAATAATATAGCTGTTTGCTGCAGAATAGTCCTTGTGAAGCCTTTCGATATTGCCGGGAACAAGCGGATCCCAGTGGTATTTGTCATATACAAAATGTCTGAAAAGTATATCCTGAACAAGATGAAGATAATATCCCAGATACAGATCATCACTTCTCATCAGATTTCCGAAGCTGCTTCTGAAAAGATCGAGATCATATGTTCTCTTTCCGTTGTCTAAATATATCTTCATATGGCTGTTGCCGTTCTTTCCGTAATCAGGGAGCACAGCACCCAATCTCAGTCTGTCGGGTGACATGAATGCGACAGCTTTAGTCAGCTCATTTGTTATTGCCAGGTGAACAATGCTTGATGCCGTATCGCATCACCTTCTTTATGTGTTATTCTTCAAGAGTGCCGGTACTTATCATATCCAGCAGTATATCCGCAATATCAGGATCAAACTGTCTGCCCTTGTTTTTGACTATTTCCTCGACAACTCTTTCTTCGGTAAGCCTTGTTCTGTAGACCCTGTCTGTGGTCATGGCGTCGTAACAGTCGGCAAGACAGAGTATACGCGCAAAAAGGGATATATCCCTTCCTTTGAGCCCGTCTGGATAACCGCTGCCGTCAAAACGCTCGTGATGATGGCGCACACCGTCCCTGAGCCCTTCAACAGTATCCATGTTTCCTATTATATCAGAGCCTATGATGGTATGGCTTTTCATAATCTCGTATTCTTCATCCGTCAGCTTTCCGTTTTTGTTCAGCACTCTGTCAGGTACGCCTATCTTACCTATATCATGCATCTTTCCGATATAGCGTATGCGCTTGATATCCTTTTCGGTGAGATCGGCAGCCTCGGGACAGTGTTTCTCTATCATACGTGCAAGTATCTGACCCGCATAGTTTCCCACACGCTCGGAATGACCGCCGGTATACTGATCCTTTGCATCTATGGTGCTGGCTATCGTACGGAAGGTCATCATCGTCATCTTCTCAGAGTACTGCAGCTGTTCACGAGTGCGCCTGAGGGTATTGACTATAGTCTGGATAATAGTTGCACCCAGCAGAATAATAAGCCCTGCACTCAGGAATGCCCCGAGGTCAAATGCAGATATGAAATAGAAGTTTACCAGCTCAAGGACACAGGAAACTATCAGCAGAAGCATGCCCCATGCGGTGATGGCATATCTGCTTATCATTTTCCTGCGGATATCTGTTATGATGGTATACAGACACCAGAGCAGCATAAGCCCCGTCAGGGAATGGGAGAATATAAGAGTGTCATAATAATCGGCGACGCCTGTAAAATTGAGTATCGTGTTGAGAAGCACCTGAAATAGTATAACGGCTTCAAATCCGATATACACCTTTTCATACCGGTGTTCCTGCACTTCATTGAAGTACATGCCGCCGAATGCAGCAACTGTCTCTATAAGGATGAACGAAAAGATGTTGCTCAGTGAAGGCGCACGGAAGTACAGCTGTCGTATCTGCGATTCGCTCAGGATCCACAGACCCATTACGATTATCAGTTCTGCAAGATAAAGAACAGCCTTTGAATTGGATATCTTTTTTCTGATAATAAAATATCCTGTAACAGAGCATAATCCTGCAATGATAGATGCTATGGCGGCAGAAACTATAGGCAGACCCCTCCATATATACGGGAACCATATGTTATTGCCGTAGGCATAGCTGACGGTGCTGTATTTTGGCAGATTTCCGCTCTGAGATGCTATCTCTATGGTAACTGTACCGTTTGCATCGCGGTCGTACAGGTCACAGAGCACAAATGCACTTACAGGCGATCTGTGCCTAAAGTAGAAATTGCCTGCACGGTAATCTGCCCGTACCTGTCCGTTTATATAGATGATGACATCCTGCCTTGTTGAGCGAAAACAAAGATGCATGCCGCTGCGGATATCAGAGGGGAGCTTATTTGAAAGCCTGACGGAACTATGATTAGCCTTTGATGAATATGGAAGAGTGATATCATTTATCACTGTGCCGTCATCCGCTTCGAGCACCCATCCATAGCCGATCTCTTTTATTCCGAGATTGCCGATATGTGCCTCAGAGTCTGTATCCTCGGTAAATATAGCATATATGAATACCGATATCGCCATCAGCAAGAAAAGAGTAAGCAGGATCTTGATCACAGGTCTTATCTTTCTCATGAGACGTATCCTTTCACATCAGTTGTATCGTGAAGTCATATGATTGCTGTTATAAGACAAAACAGCAGATAAAAGCAACTTTATGTATAGTAATCCTTATGAATATTATTACCATATTTTTTGAAAAATGTCAATATGTTTTTATATAATTCAAAAAGAAACGCAGTAATCGACATAAATCTGACTGTTATTCCCTGCTGATAAACATATGACGTATTTCAGAAGATGTTGTATAAACAGGCATATGACGCTATCGGTTATGTACGTATAGGATCAAGGCAATAAAAACACCGTCTGTGTATCTCAGACGGTGTTGAAAAAGATCAATCGGTTCATGTTTTCGTGATCGTCTCACTGAAATCTATGACCCTGTCGCATATCTCATGTGCAGCGGGTCTGTGGGTTATTATGATCACAGTTTTGTCGGTCATGCTGCGCAGATTATACAGTACATCCCTTTCTGTCTTTTCGTCAAGGGCGCTTGTAGCTTCATCAAGAAGAAGTACGGGTGCATCGGAGTATACTGCTCTTGCGATGGCGAGCCTCTGCATCTGTCCTTCCGAAAGGCCCGTGCCTCTTTCTCCGAGAACGGTATCACAGCCGTTTTCAAGAGTGCTGACAAATCTGTCGGCGCAGGCTATGGTCAGCGCATCGGAGATCCTTGCTTCATCGGGCTCACTGTCTGAGAATGTGACTATATCCCGTATTGTGCCGCTCATAAGCAGATTTCCCTGGGGCACATAGGCAAAGAGCCGTCTGTAATCCGATGTAAGATCATATTTCGTATTGCCTTTTATGATGTATCTTTCACCCGAATCGGGAGAATATACACACATCAGGAGCTTTAGCACAGTGGATTTTCCGCAGCCGCTGTGACCTGTGAATGCTACATATTCCCCTTTATTGATGCTCAGACTGATATTTGTGACTGCGGGAATGTCCTTTTTAAGATCATCGGCTGATTTGGAGGGCTGATAATACGCAAAGGATGCTTTATCCAGTCCGAATGAAGAC
>CACZPE010000288.1 GCA_902782875.1 uncultured Ruminococcus sp.
CTGCGCTGTAAGCCGTCTGCCCATATATTCACGCAGAGCATCCGTATCAATATATTCTCCGGGCGGCAGATCATCTATGGTCACGCCGATAGCAGGGCCACTCGCCTCACCGAAAACAGAGATACCTATTTTTCCTCGCCAGATAGACGACATAATTCTCCTCCGATCAGATAAGTGTATTGTCTGAGCTGACAATGCCGCCAAGTGCCGCAAAGTCTCTGAAAAAGCCGGGATAACTCTTTGTCACTGCTTCTGCTCCATGTATCGTTACGGGAGCTGATGAAGCGGTAGCCGCAATAGCTGCAGCCATTACTATCCTGTGATCATTGCAGGCATCCACTTCTCCGCCTGTAAAATGATCAGTATGTTCTATAAGAAGATAATCATCGCCGACAGTAACTCTGCCTCCTATGGCATTGAGCATAGCCGCAGTAGAAACAAGCCTGTCGCTTTCCTTTATCCTGAGTCTTGCGGCATTTACTATACGTGTAGTGCCGCTTGCAACACATCCAAGCACGGATAATATCGGTACCAGATCCGGAATATCGCCTGCATCAGCAGTAAAGCCGTGCAGTACCCCATCTGATGTATTATCCCTGATTATATCTACTATAGCCTTGTCTCCCTGTGATGTGCCGGGAACAAGATTTCCTATGTCTATACTGCTTCCCATAGCATTTGCAGCAAAGAAAAAAGCTGCCTGTGAATAATCGCCTTCTACTCTTGCAGATGCGGGTCTGTAACTCTGCCCGCCTTTTATCAGATATACAGGAAGATCGTTTACAGATGATTCTCTGACTTCTATCCCGAATTTATTGAGAGTGCTTATGGTCATATCCACATAAGGCTTGGACTGTAAAGGCGTAGATAGCCTGACAACAGAATCCCCGTCACAAAGCGGCAGTGCATAGAGAAGTCCTGTGATGAACTGGGAGGAGATATCCCCTTCAAGAGTATACTCTCCCGCCTGTAATCTGCCGTTTATTCCGAGGGGCAGTCCGCTGTCACAGTCAAAGCTTATCCCCTTAGCTGAAAGCTCCCTTACGTAAGGAGAATAAGGCCTTTCAGGAAGCTTTCCATGTCCGCGGAATACCGTTTCTGCACCAAGTGCTGCGGCAACAGGTATCATAAAGCGCAATGTAGAGCCGCTCTCGCCGCAGTCTATATCTGCAGAATGTGCTGCTTTACTTATACCGTTTATTGTATATACTCCGTTTTCAGCAGATATTTTTGCTCCCAGTCTTTCCATAGCCGCACAGGTCACATCAATATCCTTTGAAGCTGTTACTCCCGAGATCTCGGAAATACCGTCAGCTAATGCAGCGGCAATAACATATCTGTGTGAATAGCTTTTTGACGACGGGATGTCCACATGCCCGTTAAGTTTAGATGGTGTAATAATAATATCCATACAGACTCCGTTATACCAAATATGAAATAAATGTATCTACAGGCATTTTTTCTACATGAGAAGTTCCGACTTCAGGGCATACAACTATCCCGATGTTGTCTCCGCTGCGTTTCTTGTCATTCAGTACAGCATTGCCAAGCTGAGACAAAGTCGGCTCTATGTCGATCCTGAGTTTATACTTGTCAAGGCAGGCAGAAAGCTTCTCTCCAAGGCCTTTCTCACTCCAGCCCTTCTGCTCGGCTATCGCAGTTATAAGCTCCATGCCTTTTGCGACAGCCCTGCCGTGAGAAAGGGTATAATTGTAATACTGCTCAATAGAATGTCCGATAGTATGTCCGAAATTCAACAGCGCCCTCTCGCCCTTTTCGCATTCATCTGCCTCTACTACATCTCTTTTTATAGAAACACATTCTACAATAACATCTTCAAGTATATCATTCAGACTGTTTATATCATATCCGCAAAGCTTGTCAAACAGAGATGCAGACTTTATCATGCCGTATTTGACCACTTCTCCCATACCGTCGATAAGATAGAATTCAGGAAGAGTTTTCAGTGTATCAGGGTCTATGAGTACCAGATTAGGCTGCTTGAAAGCTCCTACCAGATTTTTCCCCTCAGGTATATCTATAGCGGTCTTTCCTCCAACAGATGAATCCACCTGAGACAGCAGTGAAGTCGGTATCTGTATGAGATCCATACCTCTTAGATATGTAGCTGCCGCATATCCTGCCATATCCCCGGTTACACCGCCGCCGAGCGCTATCACTGCATCAGCGCGTGAAAAATGCTTTGCAGCAAGAAATGAGTATATAAAATTCAGTGTATCTGAGCATTTTGACTGCTCTCCGTGTACAAATACAAAGCTTTCCCACGAAAGCCCTTCTTTTTCAAGAGAAGCTGTTACCTTGTCCATAAAAAGCGGTGCCACACTGTCGTCTGATATAATTGCAAACCGTTTTGCCTTTGTAACGTTTTTTATCATTTCGCCGCATCTGTCTATTATCCCTCTGTCTATAATCACATCATATGATAATGAAGCAGCGTTTACTCTGATTGTTTTCATAAATAATGTCCTTTCAACTCTATTGTTCAAATAGCTACACTAATTATATGATATTTTTGCTGTTTTGTCAATAAAACAAAGTATATTTATTTTGTGATGATATGTTGGAAATACTTATAATACGCTGTTTCCTGTACTTTTACAGCTGATGCATGAAATTTTACCAAAAAACAGGTGACAAAAGCCGCAATATATGATATAATATTCTAAAACAGACTATTTCTGAAACGGAATGATCATATGGCCAACTGTGATACCTGCGTAAACTATGTTTACGATGAAGATCTTGAATA
>CACZPE010000289.1 GCA_902782875.1 uncultured Ruminococcus sp.
ATCATCGGATGGATGATAGAAGTGGTGGATATGACCTATGAGACAGGCGCCTATCAGAACAGAGGCTTTCTGAACGGTCCTCTGTGTCCGATCTACGGATTCGGCGTGCTTATGATACTTATACTGTTCAGACCGCTCAAAGACACTTATATTGCACTTTTTCTCGTATCCACCGTACTGTGCACCTCATTTGAATTCTTCATGGGGTGGCTGATGGAAACAGTATTCCATATGCGATGGTGGGACTATTCGCATATGCGCTTCAATATAAAGGGATATATATGTCTGAGAAACTCCCTTTTCTTCGGAAGCGGCTGTGTATTCATGTATCACTGGTGGGAGCCCATGCTTGAAAAGGGCATAGCATCGATTCCCGTCAACGTTGGTTTGGCTCTGATATGCATCATTTCGGTGCTGCTGATCATAGATACCGCATCGAGCGTTGCCCAGGCAATAAAACTCGGAAAAAGGATCAGACGTCTTGACGAGATCTCATCGGCCATGCTCTCTGTATCCCAGAAGACAGGCATGAAGCTTGCAGACGGCACACTCAGGGTCAAGAGCGGGATATACAAGGTAAAAGACACGGCAGACAGTGCATATGAAAAAGCCCAGGATCTCAGGGACAGTGCGGTAGAAAAGGCCCATGACCTTAAGGACAGCGCTGTTGAAAAAGCCATGGGTCTCAAGGACAAGGCCCAGGATCTTAAAGACAGTGCGGTAGAACGCGCCACTGATTTTGCGGATACCTACAGGAACAACTTTGTAAGACTGCGCAGCGAATACGAGCGGCTGCTCTCGGATACTTCCACGGACAGACTTATGAAAGCTTTCCCCCGTGCAATATCAAGGAATTATTCAAGAGGTCTGCGTGCGCTCAAGAGAAAGCTCAAGATACACCGCATATATCCCCGTCATCTGTACTTTCTCAATGACAAGGCAAAGGAAGAGCCCGAGGAAGAAAGCGTTGAAGTTATCCTTCCCGTTGAAGAAGAGATACCCGAGCCTGAAAAGATCAACAGATAACCCATAAAAACACCCTGAAACAGCTGTTTCAGGGTGTTCGTTTATCTCATCAGCCTGTCTCTTATACGCAGGCTTGCTTCGGTATGCATTATCCAGTGACGGGAGAAGGGCATTTTTATCAGGCCTCTGATATCCTTTCCGCACCAGTAGTCGATAAGCCAGGATGCACTCTCATCCTCACTTACTACGCCGAGGGAAACAAGCTCCTCTTTTCTTTCGGGCGGTATCTTTCGTTTCATATCGTCATATGAAAGAGAGCTTATGATATCCTCCGTGCTCTTCTTTACTTCGGTGATATATTCTCTTAGTGCACCGATATCAAGTGCGGCGGAGAATTCTGCTATCTGCTGCCCCGCCAGCTCATTGCCCGTTGTTATTATAGGAGAGCCCGTGCGCTCTTTGTATCCGCCGCTGAAAAACACCTGTTCATCCGCGTTTATCAGTGTATGGGCAACGATATCCTCTATACGGAAGATATGCCACAGGGAATACGCTATAGTCTTGGAATGATATCCCTCCGCGCCCGGATAAGGCATGGCGCACAGCTGCTCCTTAGTCAGATTATCCGTAAGCTCTGTCAGCACACGTATAATATTTTCTCTGAGGGTAAAAAGAGTACCGATGCCCTCGGTATAGGTATCCCTTTTCCCGAGCTGTGTCTGCATAGTCTTGTTGAGCTGTGACCATTCCCTGTTCATAAACTCTCCCTCCTGATCAGTTCTGTCCGTAATATGCGTTTGCTCCGTGCTTTCTGAGATAGTGCTTGTCAAGCAGATACTGAGGTACATTGGGAGCATCGGGATCGAGCATGATAGCATGGAAATTCATGAATGCTGCCTCCTCGAGTACTACAGAGTTATGTACAGCCTCAAAGGGATCCTTGCCCCATGTGAAGGGGCCGTGATTTCTTGTCAGCACAGCAGGCACCGCAAGAGGATCAATGCCCTCGAATGCCTCTATTATAACCTTGCCTGTATTCTTTTCATAGGCTTCTTCTATTTCTTCCTTTGTCAGTGCTCTGGTGCAGGGTATCGCACCGTAGAAATAGTCAGCATGGGTAGTTCCCATAGGCTCTACAGCCTTGCCAGCCTGAGCAAAGGATACCGCCCATTTGCTGTGGGTATGCACCACGCCCCCGAGTCCGGGGAATGCCTTGTACAGCTCGATATGTGTGGGAGTATCGCTTGACGGCTTATATCTGCCCTCGACTACCTTGCCGGTCTCGAGGCTCACTACCACCATATCATCAGGCGACATACCGTCATAGGGCACGCCTGACGGCTTTATTACTATATTTCCGCTCTCTCTGTCTATACCGGACACATTGCCCCATGTGAATACCACAAGGCCGTACTTCGGCAGTTCAAGATTGGCTTTGCAAACGTCTTCCTTAAGTTTTTCAAGCATAAATATGCTCCTTTCATCATATAATATCTTACATACAAGTATAACAGAGATCAGACAAGAAATCAATAATATATTTTGCTGACGACCTTGCATATTCTGCTAAAATGATGTATAATGGAAAAGATATGTATATACGATAATGACTTAGCCGGCCGTAAACTCTGACATAAGGTATAAACAGCATACAGTCAGCAGCACCGACACGGCGTTAGGAGTGAAATAATGCTCTTTACACCGACAAGAGCGTATAACACCATACTTTCCGTCACACCCGAGGTGCTGGCGGAGATGGGCGTTGATGCAATAATACTTGATATAGACAATACCTGCACCACACATGACAATCCCGTTCCCATAGACGGGCTTTTTGAATGGCTCGATTCTATGAGGGCTGCGGGTATAAAAATGATGATAGTGTCAAACAATCATCCCCCGAGAGTGGAGCCCTTTGCAGAGCTTCTGGGTCTTGAATATGTAAGCGAGGGCGCAAAGCCGCTCCCGAAGGGATATAAAGAGGCAGCAAGGCGCATGGGGGCTGACAGGAGCCGTATAGTCACCATAGGCGACCAGCTCTTTACAGATATACTCGGCGCAAAGCTGTTCGGTATAAAATCCATACTCGTAAAGCCCATAGAGCATGAGAAGACGGTATTCTTCAAAATCAAGCGCGCACTGGAAATACCGCTTCTGCCCAAGAAATACCTGTGAAAAGGACCTGCTCCCGATGGATAAATACGAGATACTCAAAAACTATTTCGGCTATGATTCCTTCCGCGAGGGACAGGATGAGATAGTCGACAGCATACTTTCCGGCAGGGATACCTTCGGCGTCATGCCTACAGGTGCGGGCAAATCACTTTGCTATCAGATACCTGCGCTGATGTTTGAAGGCATCACGCTTGTAATATCCCCCCTCATCGCACTGATGCACGATCAGGTCACGAACCTTGTCGAGCTTGGGATAAGAGCAGCTTATATCAACTCCTCGCTTACCATGAGCCAGCTCTATACCGTTATCAGAAACGCTGCCAACGGTGTATACAAGCTGATATACGTTGCTCCCGAAAGGCTCGATTCAGAGATATTCCTGAAATTCGCCGCGGCGGCGGATATATCCATGGTAACTGTTGACGAGGCTCACTGTATATCCCAGTGGGGCCAGGACTTCAGACCGAGCTATCTGAAAATACCCGAATTCGTATCATTATTGCCCCGCCGCCCTGTGCTGACCGCATTTACAGCGACTGCCACAGAGCAGGTCAGAAACGACATCAGGCGGCTTTTGCGCCTTGAAAATCCCTATGAGCTCGTCACGGGCTTTGACCGCAAGAATCTTTATTTTGAGGTCAGAAAGCCCGAGGACAAATATCACGACCTGAAAAGCCTCATAAAAAAATATGATGCCGAGGGCCGCAGCGGCATAGTATACTGCTCCACGAGGAAGGAAGTCGAGAATATCTGTGAAAAGCTGAAGGCAGAGGGATTTCCCGCCTCAAGATATCACGCAGGTCTTACCGAGAACGAAAGGCGCACCAATCAGGAGGACCTGATCTATGACAGAGTAAGGATCATGGTCGCTACAAACGCCTTCGGTATGGGTATAGACAAATCAAATCTCTCCTATGTGATACACTACAATATGCCCAAGGACTTAGAGAGTTATTATCAGGAAG
>CACZPE010000290.1 GCA_902782875.1 uncultured Ruminococcus sp.
ATCTACAGTCAGGAAAGACTTACTAAAGGCGGCAAGGTGTTCAGACTATATAAATTCAGAAGTATGATAGTAAATGCTGAGGCAGACGGTGAAGCAAAACTTGCTTCTGAGAACGATGAGCGTATAACTCCTGTAGGCCGTGTTATCAGACAGCTCAGGATAGACGAATTTCCGCAGCTTATCAATATAATAAGAGGGGATATGTCTATCGTAGGGCCGAGACCTGAACGTCCCGAGCTTGCTGCCAAGAATGAAGAGATAATGCCTGAGTTTGCCTATCGTCTGCGTGTGAAGGCAGGCCTGACGGGATATGCTCAGGTGCTCGGAAAATACAATACCACGCCTTATGATAAACTACGCCTTGATCTTATGTATATAGAACAGTTCTCTCTTATACTGGATTTTAAGCTGATACTTATGACTATAAAGATACTCTTTGTCCCTGACAGTACCGAGGGCGTAAAGGAAGATGATAAATAGTTACAAAAAACGGACTGCGCTTTTTTACGCAATAGGCAATTATAACAAATATTCTCTTTGAAATATGTGTAAAAAATGAATTGATTATTTACCTATTATGATATATAATAATAACTGTTGAAGGGACAGAAACTTCAATCACTTATAATAACACTATCCTCTCTTAAAATCTTTCCATAAAAAGCGGTCATCATCAGGTGACCGCTTTTTATGTGTTTATATTCTATTTGTTGTAGTTTTCGCGCTCGATGCAATAGCAGACCTCGCCTTCGGGAGAGATACCTTGTCTTCTGAATCTTTCTACTGTGTCGGTCTTGTGCATCATTGATCTTTCAAGAACCCTGCCGGATTTGGTGTTTTCTGCACGGTGATACGCCTCTATTCTCAAAAAGCCGGTATTCTCAAATAAAAATGCTATCATGCCTGAGAGCGCTTCCCCTGCATATCCTCTGCCCCAGAAGCGCTGGCCGATGCAGTATTCTGCTTCTGCCGTGCTGCAGTCGGAGTATACTCTGCACAGTGCTATCTGCCCTATATTCTGTCCACTGTCTTTTTCGATTATAGCCCATCTGTAGAAATCGGGATTATTATATCCGGAGATATACGTATCGAGAAGTGTCTTGACTCCAGAAATATCATCGTATACAGGTTCACCGTATTCAAGCTGTATCATAGGGTCAGCGGCCCAGTTATTATACATATCTTCACAGTCACAGGGCTCAAAACGGCGGCATATCAGTCTTTCTGTCTCAAACTGCAGTGTACCGGAGTGTTTCATAACTATCGTTTCTCCTTTTCAGTGATCTCTTATAAGTCTGTACATCAGAGCGTTCACGGCGGCGGCAGCTATATTGCTTCCGCCTTTTCTGCCCATCGCTGCAATATATGGTGCATCTGACGATGCTATAAGCTCTTTTGAGTGCTCAACATTTACAAATCCCACAGGCATGGCGATCACAAGTGCAGGCATAAGTCCGTGCTTCATATGTTCATGTAGCCTTATAAGGAATGTGGGTGCATTACCCGATACAAATACCAGAGGACGGTCCTTTGTCAGAACAGCCTTCTCTATACTCACTGCAGCCCTCGTGATGCCCTGTGCTGCAGCTCTTTCCGCAACATCACTGTCAGCCATGTAGCAGACAGCCTCTGCGCCGAGTGTTGACAGAGCTTTTTTGTTGATACCCGATAGTGCCATATTGGTATCCGTCACTATAAGGGCACCCTTTATATTCCTGTCAAATGAAGATAAAGCATCATCCGAAAATACAGTATTCTTCGCATAGTCAAAATCGGCAGAAGCGTGTATCAGACGCATTATCACAGGAGCTTTATCCTCGGGTAATGTGATATGCATATCATGAAGCTCCCGGGATATGATCTCAAAGCTCATTTTTTCGATATCTTCAGGCTTCATTAATACACCGTCCTATTACGTCAATAAGATGTTCGTTTTCTTTATGGGGGCGTACTGCTATGCGGTAATAGCCGCTTACTCCGAACATATCTCTGCAGTCGCGTATTGCTGTATCAAACCTGAGTGTCAGATCTGCCAGGGGGATATCTGTGTGTATAAGGAGAAAATTCACTTCCGAAGGGAATACTTCCAGCCCGTAATCTGTAAGTTTTCTTGAAAGATACTCACGCTCGGTCCTTACATATTCTGCAGTCTGCTTTTCAAATCCCTGTTCTCTGAGAGCCGCAGCCGCCGCTCTCAGAGCGGGAGTACCTATGCTCCATGACTGGCCGCAGAGCTTTATACGTTCTTTGAGAGACTTGTCCCTGCAGAGAAGATAACCCACTCTTAGGGCGGGCATTGAGTATATCTTTGTGAGTGACCTGATGATGACTGCGCCGTTCTGATATAGAACCGATGTCGGCTGTCTGTTCTCACTGAAGAAAACAAAGCTCTCATCAATAACCATAACGGTATTTCTCTGTCTGCATTTTTCTGATAATCTGAGCAGCAGATCGTGATCAAGACTCATTCCTGTAGGATTGTTAGGGGAGCAGACAAACAGGATATCCGCACATTCGGGGAAGCTTTCGGCTTTTTCAGCGGGGATGTGCATGATCTCGCATCCGCAGGATACAAGGGCTCTTTCGTATTCCGAAAAAGAGGGGCTTACTATCACCGCCTTTGCGGGCCTGACTGCATATACCGTACGGTAGATAAGGTCTGCCGCTCCTGCTCCGCAGATTATATCATCAGCGGGATATCCTTCTTTTTCGGATATGATACTGCAAAGATCCCGATGCTCCCTGTCAGGATACTTTTCGAGTTCATCAGATGCTTTATAATATGCCTCTCTCGCACTTTCGGGAAACCCAAGAGGATTTAGATTGACAGAGTGATCGTATTTTACGGTTATTTCTCCGCCGTGTGTGTATTTTTCACTCATAGTTTATCCTTGTCGTATTAACAGGTATTGCTTTTTTTCGGCTTTCAGTCCGATGTGCTCATAAAAGCCGTACAATTCAGGCTCGGCAAGCACGTATATCCCGTGAGACTTTGATATCTCAGAGAATATAGCTTTTATATTTCCTTTATTGCGTTCGTTTTCGGGTGATACCACAGAGGATATATATGCATATCCGTTATATATGAAATCAGCTGCCGCATAGGATCCTCCGCATTTGTATGCGGCGGATATGCCGTGCCTTATCCTGTGAGACATATCGGTATACCACAGTTCTCTGTCAACTCCGAGAAGACGTGATACCAGTTCTGACATTTCATATACAGAGGATATCTTCTCCGCATTTCCGCAGTATTCTGTCCTGCCTCTAAAGAGTGTGATCTCATGGGCAGAATAACCCGTAAACTCACTTAATGATGATTCTATGGTATACGGTGCCAAAAACGCTATAAAGTTCTCAAATTCATCAGTGTTTTCGGGAATACCACTTACAGTAAGGGATGAGTTGAAAAGCATTGCTGTAAAACCGTTTCCGCTGTAAAAACGGCAGAAATCGTATTTTGTACCGTATGCCCTGAGATATGCTGATATTTTGGCACTGTAATGATCGGATGCTGTGATATCAGGGATGCATTCCTTTATCATAACATACAGAGCTTATCAGCCATCTTTGCGGCAAGCTCCGCAGCCGCATGGAGATCATCAAGCTTTGCTGTGCAGCTGGGAGTATGGAGATATCTGCAGGGCACGGATATTGCGATAGTACGTACTCCGCCTCTTGAGATATGTATTGCGCCGCTGTCATTGCCGCCGGCTACAACGGTCTTTGTCTGCCACGGCAGACCGTTCTCCTCTGCGCACTGTCTGGAAAGCGCGAAAAGCTCTCTGTCGTAAAGGGTAGACCTGTCCATATATGAAACAACAGGGCCGTTTCCGAGTATACAGCATCTGTCAGCACCTGATGAAAGCGGTATATCAGCAGCAGTAGTTGCCTCCAGTACAATTGCCATATCAGGTTCGGCAATAAAAGCCGCTGTGCGTGCACCTCTGAGGCCTATCTCCTCCTGGGTGACAAATGTGAATACACAGTCGTATTCGGGGATATCTTCAAGTATCATCGCGATCATAATTGCGCAGCCTGCTCTGTCGTCTATTGCCTTTGAGCGTACATATCCGTTTTCGGAAACATGATAACCGCAGGTGAAATATGCATTATCACCTCGTGATACATACTTTTCAGCTTCTTCCATGTCTTTTGCACCTATGTCTATATACAATGATGAAAACGACACAGGAGTCTCTTTTTCATCTTTGCTCAGATTATGTACAGCTTTGGTACCGATACAGCCTGTCATGCCATTTTCGAGAGTTATCTGCCTGCCTGCGACAGCATCTGCAGAAACTCCGCCCACACAGTCAAGGGCGAGTGTGCCGTCTTCGTTTATATCTGTTATGATAAGCCCTACCTCATCCATATGTGCGGATATCATAAGGCGGTTCTTTGCAGGTTTTCCCTTGTACTCGGCAATGATGCATCCGAGGGGAGTAACGGTACAGCTGCATTTTCCGGATATTTTATCAAGAATATATTCCCTCACTTTATCCTCGCTGCCGGAAGTTCCGTTTATTTCGCAAAGATCATGAAGCAGAGATCCGATAAGTTCGTTATTCATCCATATCACCTCTCAGAAAGGCAGAAATCAGCATGGCAGTGCTTTCACAGTCCGATATATCTATTACTTCACAGGGCGTGTGCATATATCTCAGAGGAATCGAAAGCGTAAGCGCTCTGGCTCCGCCTCTGTTTACTGTGAAACGGTCAGCATTTGTGCCTGTAGTGCCGTTCATGATCTCAAGCTGGAAGGGTATGCCTGCTTTTTCGGCATGATCGGTAAAGCTTTTGCTGAGGGCTCTGTCAAGAGACGGAGATATGCCTATCATACAGCCGCCGCCGAGTTTGCCGCATTTTACGGGGGATTCGCCGCCGGAAAGTGCAAAGCTTACATCTACAGCCAGAGCTATATCAGGATCAATATCAAACGCTCCTATGCACGCACCTCTTTCACCGAGCTCCTCCTGTGTGGAGAACATTACCGTAAGACTGTACGGCATATCATCATAATGGCCGTATAACTCATCAACAGCTTTTATTATCACAGCAATACCGCATCTGTCATCAAGAGCAGCACCGCATATGCGTCCGCCGAGAAGCTGTTTTGCGGGACTGTCAAAGGATATGCTGTCACCCATTGCTACATATTCTTTCAGTGTTTCTTTGTCAAGCCCTGTGTCTATATAGAGCTGATCACGGCTCATAACGCTTTTGTCCTTTGTGAGATGCGGAGGCAGAGTAGCGACAACTCCGCATATGTCCTTTTTACCGTGTATCACAACGCGCTGAGCGGGCATAATGCGCATATCAAGACCGCCGATCATATCTGCACTTACAAAGCCGTCATCTCTTACATCGGTAACTATAAGACCCACTCTGTCAAGATGCGCATCGAGCAGTACATGAGGCTTATTACCTTTTTGTCCGAAATGAGCAAATACATTCCCGTTTTTGATTTCCACACGGTCTGTGTATTTTTTCATTATCTGAGCGGTCATTTCTGCTGCAGGCAGTTCACTGCCGGATACACCATCGGTGTCAGCAAGTTTTATTATCAGTTCTGTTAGTTCTCTGGTATCCATAGATTTGCCTTTCATCAAAGAGCATTGACGATCGATTTGAAATGATCTCCTCTTTCTTCAAACATCCTGTACATATCAAAGCTTGCGCACGCAGGTGACAGAGATACGATATCTCCGCTTACAGCTTTGTCATGAGCGGTTTTCACAGCCTCTTCCATACCGCTTACTATGATTATCTCGGGCTTTCCGTCTGCGTAGTTATCTGCAGCCATAACTGCATCCCTTATCTTTTCTCTTGTCTGACCCATGAGTATCAGCAGCTTTACCTTCTCACACACAAGATGTGCCATAGGCTCAAAGGATATGCCCTTGTCAGAGCCGCCCATGATCATGATCTGCTTCTGATCGAATGTGTTGAGGCAGGCTATGACCCTTGTAGGGCTTGAGGCAATGGAATTATTGTAGTACTTTACGCCGTCAAGCTCTCTTACAAGCTCTATTCTGTGCTCCACACCGCCGAATTCCCTTGCGGTCTTCCTTATGGTATCAAGCTTTACCTTTCCCCATGTGAGGGCTATTGCTGTAAGATAATTCTCGACATTGTGCATGCCGGGTATCTTTATATCGTGCATATCGAGTACTTCTGTTATACTGCCGTGGTCATTGTAGCAGAGTATGCCGTTATCATCAAGGAACGCACCGTTGTCTACTTTTTCATAGCGGCTGAAATATGCAAGCTTTCCTCTTACAAGAGGAGCCAGATCACGCGCAGTCTTGTTGTCATAGGAAAGCACTGCGGTAGAAAATGCATTCTGATGCAGGAGGATATTTGCCTTTGAATCTATATATTCCTGCATATCCTTGTG
>CACZPE010000291.1 GCA_902782875.1 uncultured Ruminococcus sp.
AGAAAAAAAATCAAAAAAAGATTGTACTTTCTGCGAAGTCCTTCGGTTAAAGAAGCAAAGGGCAAGAAAACCCGACAATGAATAAAGCATCACACAGAGATGCTCAGGAGGAATTAATTATGAAAAAGTCAGTAAAGGTATCAGTTCTCGCATCCGCATTCGCAGCAGTCTGCGCACTCTCTGCAGCAGTAAGCGCTACAGAGTACATCGACAACAGCGGTGTTTACTATGACAACACGTCATCAGCAACAGCTACAGGCACCGGAGTTTACTACGACAACAGCATAAACAACACAGGCGTTTACTACGATGGCACAGGCACATCCTACAGCAATACAAACAACAGCGGCGTTTACTACAACGGCACCACAGTGACCAGCGGTGTTTACTATGACGGCGTTTCATACAGCGAACCCGTACTCTACAACAAGACAGGCTACGTTGTATCCGAGTATCCCACAGTTTCACTCGACACCAACGAGCTCCAGGTATCCTACACCAAGCTCTCCGATGCAGAGTACGCTGTCGGCTTCTACTTCGACGACATCCCCTCAAGCGTTGTATACGACCTGCGCACAAAGAAGTACACAGTAATAGACAACAGTATAATCCAGATAAAATACAGCAACAAGTACGGCGATGCAGTAGCAATCCGCAAGGGCATGGGCAAGGCTGACGTAAGCGGCGACCGCACAAAGTATGATGTTACCAAGACCATCCGCATAGGTGATGTAAGCGTCAAGTACAGCGGCTACAAGTACACCTACGGCAGGACCACCATAACCTACTATCATCTCGCAACATGGTACAAGGACGGCTACTCCTACTCCGTAAAGACCAACATCCCCATGTCTCTCAGCGAGATACAGAGTATAGCAGAGGATATGATCTCCCAGTAACAATATCCAACCTCCTATATATCCCTTAAAACACAGGGCAGGGCACGATAAGTGCCCTGCTTTGTTTTCTCTAATCATATTCTAATGTAAATCTAATCTGTATATTATTGCAAAAACTGCCGTTATGTAGTATCATGTACAAAGGGAAAGTTTTCGCCCGTTACAGGAGGGATATTATGAGCAGATTCGATGATCTGTATACCGATAAACATGATATGACCGATGAGAAAAGGCTCGGGCTTGAGATCACAGGCGGTGATATGACCGCAAAGGGCAAGGCTATGAGCGTTATCGGCACTCTGATGCAGACAGGCGGTGCCGCTGCATGTCTTGTGACAGCGATCGTCTGCGCAGTAAAGGAAAAGATAAACCTGCTCGGATATGACAGTGAGAAGTGTATGCTGCTCCCTCCGGAGCCCTACGGCAAGATAGCGCTCATAGCCGCTGCGGTGCTGGTGCTCGGCTTTCTGCTGACGGTCATCGGCCATATAGCAAGAAAAAAGATCCTCTCTGTCATCGGCGCACTTTTCTACGGCGCTGTCTGTGCGGGCACAGCGGTGTTCTTCTCTCTTTCCTTCTATGGATACACTGATATCATACCTGTCATAAACTATACCGTCGAGCACGGTGACGACTGCGACAAAGTCTATGCGGACAATACCATCGTGCATATATGCCAGGTATACCTGATACACGAGGGTAAAGCCTACCGCATCGAGGGCTGCAGCTCTGAGGGCGGCATAAAGCGCAGATATTCCGCTTCATATAACAGCAACGTATTCCTCCCTGCCTATGATATTGCAATAACAGGCGACGGCGGCTTCAGATACAAGCTGGTATACACCCTTGAGGATGAAGTGAGGTACTACGGATAACACAAGAAAAGGAGACAGCTATGAAAAGATATATCCCCGCTATGATGGCGGCACTCATGCTCACAGGCTGCGCAGGCACCGATACTGCCGATACCGGTGCGGTACAGGCTGAAACTACTGAAGCAACAATATCTGCGGTACAGGAAACTTTATCCGAAACAACTGTCTCGTCAGTTCAGGAAACCTCAGCCGAAACATCGGCTGTTCCTGATATGTCCGACATAACCGCAGGTCTTGTCTATGACGAAAGCGACAACACATGGGCAAACGAAAAGGAAGAATACTCAAAATTCGTAAACATCATGAAATACGAATGTGCAAAATCCCCCGATATCAAGGGCACATATCTGCTGGCAAATGATGATGAGATCATATTCATCGGCGGCATCAACTCTGTGGATATATACGGAAACAAGGCCGATGCCCACACAGTATACGAAACAGGCTCGGTCACAAAGACATTCACCGCAACAGCAGTACTGCAGCTTATCGAAGAGGGAAAACTGTCTTTTGACGATACTCTTGACAAGTTCTTCCCCGAATATGAATATGGCAAGGATATCACCATATATCAGCTGCTTCATATGAGGTCGGGGATAAGGCGCGAGTTTTTCGATGACTCACACGGTCTTATTGAAGGAGATACCAACAACGAAGCCTTTGAGGAGTGGAAGAAGTTCTACCGTGACGGCTATACCGATGAGGAGCTGCTTGCGGAGCTTTTTGCCGCAAAGCCTCAGTTTGAGCCCGATGCGCAGCATTTATACAGCAATGCGGGTTATACTTTGCTTGCCATGATAATAGAGCAGGTCACCGGAGAGAGCTACGCCGAGTACATACAGAAAAACATATTCGATATATGCGGCATGGAGCACTCAAGCAGCATGACTGTGGGCGATGTGACAGGCGTACCCGAGCCTGTGCCCGAAGATATGTACGCGTTTGATATATACGACCTTACGCCCACGGGATATATGAGCTGCCCGAGAACAGACAGAGGCTGCGGGGATATACACACCTGCGCCGCGGATATGCTCGCCTTTGACAGGGCACTTATCGGCGGAAGGCTCATAAACGAAGACTCTCTTGAAGAAATGTTCAAAATGGATATCCGTTACGGCTGCGGCTGGGAGAAGTTCGGCGGGGACTATACCGCCATTGATACCTACTGCCACGCAGGGGCGACACATTTTTTCAGGGCATTCAATGTATATTACCGGACAGAGAAATACGGCAACGTCTATCTGATAACGCTGCACCCCACCAGCTCAGACTCTCAGTATATTACCAGCTGTGTATCAGGTATGCTGACTGCTTTATCAGTATAAACATCAAAGGCAGGACCCGTCTTAGGGCCCTGCCGTTTCTTTTTACGCATATTGATATTTCGCACAATTTTTGTGCCTGATTTTCTATCATTATTTTTTTTATTTCATTGACATCAATAAAAAAATCTGCTATACTTTTCAAAAGCGTTCGTTTAGAAAACGTTTTCATCTGCTATATCATGAAGTATGGAAAGTATCAGAAAGGCGGAATTTTTATGAAGACACAGGTCGTAAACGGTGTATCCATGCCCAATATCCCGTGGATGGACAAGCCCGCAGGCTGCAGGGATGTGGTATGGCGCTATGACGCAAACCCCATCATCAAGAGAGATCAGATCATGGTGAAGAAGGCCAACGGCTACAGAGAGCCTTCAAACTCGATCTTCAACAGCTCGGTTGTACCCTTTGAGACAGGCGATTACAAGTTCGCAGGCGTATTCAGAGTGGACGACAGAGAGCGTAATATGGAGCTTCACACAGGCTTTTCCAAGGACGGCATAAACTGGGATATAAACGAGGAGAGGATACACTTCGAGTGCGATATCCCCGAGGTAGCGACATGGCAGTACGGCTATGACCCGAGAGTATGCAAGCTCGAGGACAAGTATATCGTAACCTGGTGCAACGCCTACGGCTGGAAGCCCACCATCGGCCTTGCATACACCTATGATTTCAAGACCTTCACACAGCTCGAGAACGCATATCTCCCCTTCAACAGAAACGGCGTTATGTTCCCGAGAAAGATAAACGGCAAGTATATGATGATGAGCCGTCCCTCCGACAGCGGACACACCCCCTTCGGAGATATGTTCATAAGCCAGTCCCCCGACCTCACCTTCTGGGGTCAGCACAGACACGTTATGGGCCCCTCAAAGGGCTGGGAGTCCACAAAGATGGGCGCAGGCCCCATACCGATAGAGACAGACAGAGGCTGGCTGATATTCTATCACGGCGTACTCACCTCCTGCAACGGATATGTATACTCCTTCTCCGCTGCGCTCCTCGACAAGGATGAGCCCTGGAAGGTGCTCAAGCGTGGCGCTTCCTATCTGCTCAGCCCTCAGGAGTATTACGAGCTCGTCGGCGATACCGATGCAGTAGTATTCCCCTGCGCTAATCTTGTTGACGCAGATACAGGCAGGATATGCATATACTACGGCTGTGCGGATACCTGCACATCGCTGGCATTCACCACCGTCGATGACGTTATGGACTTCCTCGACAATAATTCACAGGTATAAAGCGCAGCGGCTTACGCCGCTGCTAAAATAAAAAATAATAAAGAAGAAAGAATAGAGAATAATAAAATCTGCAAAGCGCAAGCGCTTTGCAGACAGATCATCGCCGTAGGCGATACCTTGGTTTATTATTTCTTATTTATTCTTTC
>CACZPE010000292.1 GCA_902782875.1 uncultured Ruminococcus sp.
CTTTCAGTATATGATCGTGTATAATCCTACATATCAATTGTATATCACGGTATGATTTATTTCCTCGCTAAATTACTATTATACTGTAAAATTTCTGTTTACGTAAGGGAATATGATTTTATAAAAAAGCCTGAAGGCCGATCGGTCTTCAGGCATATATTTACTGGAGTATACCATTTCGTACCGCATGGAAAAGATATTGTTGAGCAATACCTTCGATGCCTTTGGTACATTCGGGCAGTCCGTTTGGATAAAACTTTTCGTTCACACGGCGTATCCATACATCAACAGGATAAGCATCTGTTCTGTGAAAACCGAACAGAAGAGTACACATAGCGACCTTTATTCCAACGCCCTTGATCTTCATAAGCTCCTTTGCAGCTTCATCAAGAGGAAGACTGCGGACCTTTTCTATATCCACTTCTCCTGTGCGCAGCTTTTCAACACAGTCAAGCAGATATTTTGTCCTGAATCCTGCACGCAGGGGAGCAAGGGTATCTTCATTAGCCCCGATGAGTTCCTCTGCCGTGGGGAATCCGCCGTAAATATCAGAAAGACGGGATATTATCCCTTTTATTCTCGGGATATTATTGTTCTGTGAGATTATGAAAGATATCAGACATTCCTCGGCATCCTGCCTGAGAAGTCTTATACCCGGCGCGTATGCACAGGCTTTTGCAAGATGTTCATCCTCTGAAAGCAGACTTATTATCTCCGAATAATCGGTGTACAGATCAAAATAGTCGGCCCATATACCGAGAAAATCTTCTTCGCTTACATTTCTGAATGTAAATACATCCTTGTCCTGTGTAACAGTCAGCGGGAGCTTTTTGAAATAACCCGAATAGCTGTTTTGGTCCTTTACCCATCTGAAAGCCTGACCACAGTCAAGAGTCTGATCAAGATCAAGCTCGTTTATATGCAGTATGATGTCATTTCCTTTTTTTACGATATCCATCACTGTACCTCGACGGGCTCATCAAACACGGCCTTGTATTTTGGAGGTATTATCTTGTTTTTGTGAAGCTTCCCGAAATACCACATCCTGAATTTCAGCTTTGCCTTGATATCATCAAAGAATGCTCCCAGAGTGCCGATATCTCTTTCTCCTGTAAGAAATTCACCTATAGAAGACGGCGGTTCATGTGTCATAACAAGATCAACATCAAGAGCACGCAGCAGCAGATCATCAGAAAGGCGGTCTGTCAGTGCTTCAGCCTGTTCTTCCTCAGTAGGCGAACCGCTTATCAGTATCTTCTGTCCATCTATTTCATATATACCGCCTGAAAGCATATACAGATTGCCAGATATCCATCGTCCCTTACCGCCGAAAAACTCATCCTCGGGGAACTGATCGTAAAGAGCGGCGTTGTCGTTATATCCCGTGACGAACAGGGTGTTATAATGACGCGAACCGATCTTCTTGAGTATCTGATGCTCCTTGGGAGAATCATCCCATAAAAAACCAAAGTCACCGAGTATAATGAGAGTATCTCCTTTTTTCAGAGAGCGTATCTTTTTGTGGGCAAAAGCCCCCATATCTCCATGTGTGTCAGATATGATGCAGATCATGGTTTCCTCCGTTTACAGCAGACTGTATATATCTTTGACAGAACGGCGTATCAGATTTTTGAAAAGGGGTGCTTTTCTGTCGGCTGTCTCCTGTACTTCTTCGTGTGAAAGCGGCTTCTGAGAAACTCCGCAGGCAAGATTGGTTATACAGGAGATACCGACTGTCTCAAGGCCCATATGTCTTGCGGCGATGGCTTCACACGCAGTCGACATACCAACCGCATCCGCACCGCAGGTGCGCAGCATGCGTATTTCGGACGGGGATTCGTAATTGGGACCGCCAAGCTGTACGTATACGCCTTCCCTGAGAGTGATGCAGAGCTCTCTTGCGGCTTCTCTTACTGCATTTCTGAATCTTTTTGAGTATATCTCGCTCATATCCGGAAAACGGGGACCGAGCTCCTCGACATTCTCGCCGATAAGAGGAGACGGCACTTTGCATATATGATCTGTTATCAGCATGAAATCGCCGCATTCATATGTCCAGTTGATTCCGCCTGCTGCATTTGCGAGAAGAAGAGCCTTGGCTCCCATTAGCTTCATGAGTCTTACGGGCATTACCACATCCTGCATGGAATATCCCTCGTAATAATGCACCCTGCCCTGCATGA
>CACZPE010000293.1 GCA_902782875.1 uncultured Ruminococcus sp.
AGATAGCTCTTTGTGAATTCAAGCTCTGACTGGAGCGATACCTCACCGTCCTTGAACTCAAGGCAGCGGCGCATGAATTTGCCGAGCTTCTTTACAAGAGCGGCAGTCTCCCTGTCGTTGTTGACATACGCCTTCATACGTATCGTTTCAAGGGTATTGTACAGGAAGTGGGGGTTTATCTGTGAAGACAGAGCCTTGAACTCGGCTTCCATCTGGTTTAGCTTGAAAGCCTCGCTCTGCAGCTTTGTTTCGTAGTTGTCGTTTATCAGCTTCTGCATATTGGATATCATCAGCGAAAGATCATCATAGAGCTGTGATATCTCGTCAGAACCGTTGTCGTTGAAGGTAACGCTGAAATCGCCGTCCGCTACCTTGTGCATCTTCTCACTGAGGACCTTTATCCTCGTGGAGAAGGTGTTCGTGAAGAGCAGTATCGTCAGCAGCGAAAGCACTACCATCAGTCCGCAGTAGCTTCCGTAGGCGACGGAGAACTTGTTTATCTCATAGTTTATATATGCATCAGGCATAAAGAGCGCTATCTGATCGACTCCGCTGGAATTTTTCAGGTTCAGCGTGATGCTGTAGCCCTTTACGCCGTAGAGCTGCTCCTTATACGTGGTGAAGCCGTCGGTCTTGTCACTGTAATCATTCTGGTCCCTGAGGTCATCACCGGGCTTGATATTTGTGGCATCAGAGCAGTATACTATACCGTTGTGAGAAAGTACGATGCTGATGGGGTCTTCAAGGGATACGTTCTCCGTCCAGTTTTCGGAAAAGGTCACCACAGCAGCGCCTATATTCTCATCGCCGGAGTACATCGGGCATATACAGGTCAGCCTGTACTCCTCAGTCACAGGGTCGGGCATTACCCGCCACACGGTTTCCTTCCCGCTCATGGCCTCTTCAAACCACGGGGCGTATTTCAGTTCCTCATCAAGGCGGCGGTACTGTTCATTGTACCTGAAATCGCGGTTTCTCACGAGTACATAGACGTTCTCCGCCTGTGAGGGTATACTTACCAGATTTTCTATCTTATTCTCAGACGCCAGCTTCCAGTAATCCGCATTATCCTCATGCTCTGCCGTCATGAACTCGATTATCGTCTTGTTTTCGGCGATATTCTGCGCGGTCTGGTCGCCGAGAAGTATTATCTCATTCACCCAGTATCCGAAGCTGTCTGCCTTACTCTTGGCAATATCCTCGTATCTGTTTCTCGTGATAGATCTCATGCCCACCAGCAGGAATATACTCGCCGCAAACGTAGGGAGCATAACTATCAGAAACATAGTGATTATCTGGCTGCGGATATTGAATCTTTCCGTTCCTAGGTTTATCGGTGCTCCCTCTCTTTCTCATCTGAACATTATCCTGTTTATTATATCATCCTGCAGCATAAGATTTCAAGAGAAAATTTGTTAAAAATACAAGCACATCGTTATTTCGTATGATAATCATCAAGAAAATGATGCATCTCATCGCCCTTGTGATAGGATATCAGTGTCTCAAGATTCACATTCTCCACACTGCGGAATATATTCATATCTATGCACGGGCTCTGCTTTCTCAGCTCTGCAAGCAGCTTCTTTATCTCCTTGCGCTTTGACATCGACTCGTGCTCCTGTTTTGCGACCGTCTCAGTAAAGCGGCAGGCGCACTGTATGAACTCAAGCCCGTTATACCTTGCCCATGCGATTATATCCTGCTCCCTGACCATATACAGCGGGCGTATGAGCTGCATACCCGTGAAATTTGTGGAATGGAGCTTTGGCATCATCGTCTGCATCTGCGCCCCGTAGAACATGCCCATGACTATAGTTTCGATAACATCGTCAAAATGATGGCCGAGGGCTATCTTATTGCAGCCGAGCTGCTCGGCATAGCTGTAGAGATGGCCTCTCCGCATACGTGCGCACAGATAGCAGGGATTCTGCTCAACGCCCGATACCGCATCGAATATCTGCGATGTGAATATCTTTATCGGTATGCCGAGCAAAGCAGCGTTTTCCTTTATCTTCTCAAGATTTGCGGGGCTGTAGCCCGGGTCCATGACGATATATTCGGCTTCAAACGGCTTTTCGCTGTATTTCTGCAGATGCTGCATGCATTTTGCCATAAGCATCGAGTCCTTGCCGCCGGATATGCATACAGCTATCCTGTCGCCCTCCTCTATCATTTCATAGGCCTTTATCCCCTTGATAAAGCGCCCCCATATCGTCTTGCAGTACTTTTTAGTGAGCGAAAGCTCTATTCTTCTCGGATCGTGTATATCAGTACAATTCATAAGCCCTCAACAATACAGGGCAGACCACAGCCTGCCCTGATAGATTTACAGATTCACAGTTTGTTTCATCGCTGTCCTTACCTCAGCGATACAGGTATCGGTATGGAAAAAAAGCGTGCGCGCATGAACTCCGCCAACATCACTTGCAACGATGGGTATCTTATAGGCAGCAAGCACCTTGTTGACCGCATTTATGTTTCTTTCACCGATATTGAATGCCTCAGACGCATATCCGAACATCTGTGCGCCGCCCGCTGTCTTAGCAGCGATCCCCGACTTGTCAGCACCCATTGCACACATACGGGAAATAAGCTCTGTTATCGCCGTATCTGCGTATCTGAGCGGATCATCGCCCTTATAGGATTCCTTGCTCCACGGAAGCATAATATGAGCAAGCCCTGCTATTCCTGCCATCCTGTCATACAGACATATCCCGACACAGGAGCCGAGGGCATAGGTGACGAGCAGATCTTCATCCTTAGTATAAACCGCCTGGACATCCGCAATGCCGACTGTCAGCATCCGGAAAACACCACCCTATCAACGATAACCGTATTCACACAGAAACGCCCAGCTTCTCGAATATATTCTTAAGCGATGCCATTTCGGGTATAAGTATCATATTGCTTCTCATACGCGAGCCGTTAACGCGCTCACGCTCATCGAAGCCGTCAGAAAAGGTGAAGCTGTCCTCTATGAACAGCACCTTGCTGCCTGCTGCGGCAA
>CACZPE010000294.1 GCA_902782875.1 uncultured Ruminococcus sp.
CCTGCATAGCCTGCGCCCTCGCCGCAGGGGAAAAGCCCCTTTACGGTCAGGCTCTGCATATCCTCTCCGCGAAGTATCCTCACTGGGGAGGATGTCCTTGTCTCGGGAGCGGTGAGTACTGCGCCGCCGTCGCCGAAGCATTTCATACGTCTTGAGAATATATCAAGTCCCGTCTTAAGGCTGTCTGATACGAACTGAGGGAACAGTGCGTTCAGATCTGCCTCATTCACACCGGGAAGATATGTGGGCGTTACGGATGCGTTTGCGAGAGAGCCCTTCCCGTCAAGGAATGCCCTTACCGTGCTCGCCGGAGCAAGGCCCTTGCCGAGCGTGAACGCACGTCTTTCTATATTTTCGGCAAATCTCACGCCGTCCATCACATCGCTGCCGAAATCATCGGTGCCGACCGTGACTACCAGTGCGGAGTTTGCGTTCTTTCCGTCTCTTGCAAAGCGGCTCATGCCGTTTGTGACGATAGTGCCGTTTTCATTCTGAGAAGCCACTACCTGTCCGCCGGGGCACATACAGAATGTGTATACCCCTCTGCCCTTGGTGTAGCTGAGCTGATATTCACCTACAGGGAGGATGCGGTCATAGTTCTTTCCGTAGAGACTCTCATTCACGCTTTCCTGTGTGTGTTCTATGCGCGTGCCTACCGCGAATGCCTTCGCCTGCATCGCAACACTCCTGCCAAGCAGCATCTCAAAGGTGTCCCTTGCGCTGTGGCCTATGGCAAATATCGCCGCACAGACGGGAATTGTGCCGTCCTTTGTGTGAAGTGCCGTGAGGCGGCCGTCTGTGGTATCTATACCGGTTACGGCGGTATTGAAGTGTATCTCCCCGCCAAGTGATATTATCCGGTTTCTTATATTCTTTACTATCTCTATCAGATTATCGGTGCCGATATGCGGCTTTGCCTTTGTCATTATCTCTTCGGGTGCGCCGAATTCGGCAAAACGCTTTGATACATAGCGGCAGAGCGGATCCTTTATCCTTGTTGTGAGCTTGCCGTCAGAGAAAGTCCCTGCGCCGCCCTCGCCGAACTGAACATTTGAGCTTTCGTCGAGTGCTCCGCCTGACTGGTATATATCGACTGCTTTTGCCCTTGCGTCGGCATCTCCGCCTCTTTCAAGGACTATCGGGCGGTATCCTGCCTCTGCGAGTACCAGTGCCGCAAACATTCCCGCAGGGCCGAACCCTACGACAGCTATGCGTCCGTCGGGCTTTTCAGAGCCCGTGATTACGGGTACGAACGGCTCATCGGTGACATATACGATATTGTTCTTTTCAGAGAGGCGTTTTTCTGATGACTTATCAAGCTCAAAGCATACAGAAACGTTGAGCTTTATGTCATTATGCTTTCTTGCGTCGAGAGATATCCTGTGTATGCCTGCTCTGTGTATATCCGCCCTGCCTATGCGTTTTGCCGCTGCACTGATGATATCATCATCGGTGCTCCCGACAGGAACGGTTATGTTCTGTACGATTATCATACATTTTCTCCTGCGGCGTGGCCTGTTGAAAATGCTATCTGCAGATTGAAGCCGCCTGTGTATGCGTCAACGTCTATGACCTCTCCTGCGAAGAAAAGGCCGTTTACCAGCTTTGACCGCATGGTCTTCGGGTCTATTTCCTTTATGCTCACGCCGCCGCTGGTGACTATGGCTTCATCTATCGGTCTGAAAGCGGTGACGGTCAGTGTCAGCTCCTTCATAACGGATACCAGCCTGTGACGCTCCTCGCGGGTAATGGCGTTGACCTTTTTGTCAAAGGGGATCTCCGACAGCTTTGCCACTATGGGTATAAGCTTTCTGGGGAGAAGCTTGTCGAGAGAATTTATAAAATCGCGGTTTGAGTATTCCTTCATATCCCTTATAAGCCGTTCGTCGAGCTTTTTCTCGTCGAGTGCGGGCTTAAGGTCTATGATAAGCGTGTGTTTCTTTTTTATATCCCTGATGTGCCCTGATGCTGAAAGTACAAGAGGCCCCGATACTCCGAAATGAGTGAAAAGCATCTCGCCCTGCTCGGAATATACACATTTACCGTCTGTGAGAAGATCAAGACGCACATTTTTCAGTGAGAGCCCCATAGCATCCGTACACCATTTTTCGGCGCATACAAGCGGAACAAGGGACGGACGGGGAGGTACTACGGTGTGTCCGAGTGCTTTAGCAAATCTGTAGCCGTCTCCGTCAGAGCCGGTCTTCGGATATGAACATCCTCCGCAGGCTATTACGACAGAGGGTGCGGTATATGTACGGCCTGCGGTCACTCCAGTGACAGAGCCGTTCTCGGTAAGTATATCTGTGACCTTTGCGTTGAGTACATCCACATTCCTGTCAGCAAGGGCGTGCTCCATGGCAGAGGTTATATCTCTTGCCCTGTCGCTTACGGGGAATACCCTGTTGCCCCTCTCGGTCTTGAGCTTCACTCCGAGAGATTCAAACATCTCCATCACACTGTCTTTGTCAAAGGCGGAGTATGAAGAATACATAAATCTCGGATTGGTGGGGATATTTGCGAAGAATTCATCGCGTGTGCAGTCATTGGTAAGATTGCAGCGCCCCTTGCCTGTTATCGAGAGCTTTTTGCCGAGAGTATCGTTTTTCTCGGCCAGAAGCACGGAAAGTCCTCTGTCTGCTGCGGTCAGAGCACACATCATGCCTGCAGGACCGCCGCCTATAACTATACAGTCAAAATCAGTCTTCATATATGTTCCTATCAAAAACATCCATGTATTCGCATCTGTCTATACGGTGCTCGGTACACATCTCGCCGAAGCCGAATCGGGCGTAGAAGGGAAGTATGTTCTCTCCTCCGAATACTCTGCCGTTTTCGTAGCTGAGATCGCCTATCCATGCGGGGTCTGCAAAATACCACTGACCGTCTGCACAGAATGCATTCCATGCGTGATTGGCGGGAGCCTCGGTAAGCTCGTTTCTCTGCCATCCGCCGCTTGCAGAACCGCCCATTATGAACAGACAGTATATATCCTCTGCGGCGCAAAGGCACATAAAGAGATTTGCAAAGCCCGTACAGGTCGTCCTGCGGTCTCTCAGCACGGCTTCTGCTGTCATTACGGACAGTCCGCCGCTTTCATCTGCTGAGTCAAAGTCATATGCTATGTTCGTGCCTGTCCACATTGCCAGAGCCTCTGCTTTTTCTAGTTCGGTCCCGCATCCTGCCGTGATCTCATCTGCAAGGGCGGCAAGCTCCGCTCTCACTGCATCGGCGTTCCCTGGATCATCCGTGAGATATGCTGTGCACAGTTCATCTCCGGGATGAGACGGATGAGCGAGCATATACTCGTTTTTCTGCCATATCTCCTCAATGACGGGAAATGTCCCGTAGGGTGTGGAATACAGCTGTTCTGACGGAGGAGCCGCGAAAGTTTCCTCTTTTGCGCTGCAGGAGGAAAGCAGTAGGATAAGTACGGCTGCTTTTATATCAGGCCTCTTAATTCTGAGTTTCTTCACTTGTATTTTCGCCGTTGAGGTCGGAAAGGTCTGTCACCTTGGTCGCGGTTGCGTATATCTTCGGCAGTCCCTGACCTTCAGGGCCTATGAACCATACCTTGTTGTATTTTGAGGATATGATAAAATCGACTGATACCCTGTGATCGCCCTCAAGATGATCAAAGTTGATCATATCTACCTGGGCGGTGACATCGTCGTTTGAAATCTCGGATATCTGTTCTTCATCGCCGATAAGATAGATAGTGATACCTGATGCCACAGTCGAGATCTCAAAGTCAGCAGGACGGTTGACGAACTGTATATCCTTGCCTCTGATGGCTATGGGCTTCTTTGTTATATTCTTACTCGGCATTGTGACGGTGACCGTGTCAACATTGGAAAGGTTCTCAACATCCTCAGGCAGGAAGTCCTCTGTGCTGAATTCAAATACCTTGCCTACATCAGCCTCTCTCATATCTATAGTGCCTATATCGAGAGATTCGAGAGACTGCAGATTGGGATCAAATGATGCAAGCACGATCTCATCCAGGGAGAATACCATCTGACTTCTGAAATAATCAAGATCGAGATTGGAGGGTGCGTTGATTATATTCACATTGAGGGGGAGTGTCTGCTTGAAGTATACGGGTATATTCAGCTCAAAATCACTTTTGTCAAACGAGAGCTGCTTGTTTTCATTTGAGATGACCGTGTTGCCGTTGTAGAGAACAAGATCTGAAGATCTGCCCTCGTAGCTTTTGGTAAGAGGCTGACCGAGAGTGAGCTTTACCTCAGCTTTTGTTATGGAGTTGACTACTTTTTCGGGGCCGGATACCCATATAGTCTTCGGATTTATATCCACATCGCCGGAGATATATCCTGTGGCCGTCCTGAGGTGATCTATCACGGGAGTTACCTCTATTTCCTTTGATACCATCTTGTCAAAGGTCACCTTTACAGAGGAGGGGTATATACTGGTGGTAGTCATTTCCTTGCCGTCAGCAGTTTTTATAATTAATATCAGATCATATGGTCTGGCAGATTTCACCTGGTCCAGATCCTTCGGGACGGCGACAAGATTTTCAGGCTTCAGACTTCCTATTTCGGTCCTGGCAGCTTTTAGATCGGCAGTGACGGTCGTGTCGGACATCTCCACGACATCAAGCCCGATCGCCTGTGCCTCGCTTCCGTCCATTTCTATCTTTATGGGTATACCATCGAATTTTCTGTCTATATCCGGGTATTGTGCCACCGAGATTGTAGCCCAGAGTATTATTCCGAGCAATATGGACAGTACTGTAAGGGCACGGTCAGAGGTCAGAAACGACTCTTCTGTCTGGGATACCTTGTTTATTGCATTGTCCAGCTTTTTCTTTGCATTCTTTTTGTTTTCGGACTTATTATCGGACATTTAAGGTTCTCCTATCATCATGCCTTTTTTTCGTTCTTTTCGGCGTTTTTCGGTGATTTCTCGGGTATGAGACGGGCTTTGAGAGATTTCTTCAGATTGTCCTTTGAAAGACCTCTCTGCATGCTGCCGTTCTCAACTATGGATATTGTTCCTGTTTCTTCCGAAACTATGATTATTACCGCATCGGAGTTCTCGC
>CACZPE010000295.1 GCA_902782875.1 uncultured Ruminococcus sp.
CTGCTGCGTGATGTATACTTATACTAGTTAGCGTTAGCTAATGAGCATAGGTTAGCATATTACAACGCAAAGCAATTCCCTGCGGACGGCTTATATCAAGGCATCACGCCACGCATGGGTTGCATATAACTAACCTGTTCTGCAGCCATGGGTTATATACTGCTTACTCAAATCTTATGCCCTATGGTTGTATAAAGCTAACCCAAATCAAGGAGGAGAGAATATGCCGCTTAATTTCGCCGAAAAAGGCAAAGAGCACCTTATCAGAAAAGTCGGCGGCTCTGCCGAGGTAAAGTCGCATCTTGAAGACCTGGGCTTTGTTGCAGGCGGGACCGTCAGTGTGGTAAGCGCGGTGGGAGACAATCTGATAGTGAATGTCAAGGGCAGCCGCATAGCAATAAGCGCTGAACTGGCGCAGAAAATCATGATATAAGGGATGAGTGAAATGAATCTGAAAGAAGCAAAGATCGGCAGCACCGTCACGGTCTCAAAAATCGGCGGTGAAGGTGCGGTAAAGCGCCGTATCATGGATATGGGGATAACCAAGGGCACACAGGTGACTGTCCGCAAGGTCGCTCCCCTCGGCGACCCGATAGAACTCACGGTGCGCGGCTATGAGCTCTCCATACGCAAAGGGGACGCTGAAATGATAGAAGTTAGCGGAGGCGACAGATAATGGGCATAAAAATAGCACTCGCAGGCAACCCGAACTGCGGCAAGACAACACTTTTCAACGCGCTGACGGGTTCTAACCAGTTCGTGGGCAACTGGCCCGGCGTTACAGTGGAGAAGAAGGAAGGCAAACTCAAAAAGCACAATGATGTTACCGTCACAGACCTTCCCGGTATATACTCTCTCTCTCCCTACACTCTCGAAGAGGTCGTTGCAAGAAACTACCTGATAAACGAAAAGCCAGATGTGATACTCAACATCGTTGACGGCACCAACCTTGAGAGAAACCTTTATCTCACCACTCAGCTCACAGAGCTGGGGATACCCGTGGTAATAGCGGTGAATATGGCCGATGTTATGAAGAAGGACGGCGTTGAGGTAAAGCTCTCAAAGCTGTCGGAGGAGCTCGGATGCAAGACTGTCGAGATATCCGCCCTGAAGGGCACGGGCATAGAGGAAGCCGCAAAGGCCGCTGTCGATGCCGCGGGCAAGGGACATACGCCGAAGCACAGCTTCGCAGGCCCCGTTGAGCACGCGCTCGCACATATCGAAGAGGCGGTGCTCCATGATATGCCCGAGGAGAAGCAGCGCTTCTATGCCATAAAGCTCTTTGAGCGTGACGACAAGGTCATCGCACAGCTCGGCATAGACGAAAGCAAGCTCAGGCACATCGAGGATGATATAAAGGCTGTCGAGAAGGAAATGGACGACGACAGCGAATCCATCATCACAAATGAGCGCTATCAGTACATCTCACGCATCATAGATGACTGCTGCAAGAAGAAAAACAAGGGGAAGATGTCTGTATCCGACAAGATAGACAGCATCGTCACCAACAGGATACTCGGCCTGCCGATATTCGCGCTGGTAATGTTCCTTATATACTATCTCTCCATGGTGACCGTGGGACTGAGCGCAACAGACTGGATGAACGACGGCGTGTTCGGAGACGGCTTCCATCTCTTCGGGATAGGCAGTTCGGAAGTTGCAGCTGCTGAAGAGGAATACGGCGACACTGATGCTATAATCGAAGGCGCACTTGCTGCAGCTGAGGAAAAGGGCATAGACATCGGCAATACCGAAAGCCCCGAGGGTCTCAGGGCCGTAGCTGCACAGCTCGGCGGAGAGAGCTTCACATATACCCTTGAGGACGAAGAGACCCTGGCCGTTGAAGAAGCAGAGGCTTCCGCGGAGGATCTCGAGGCTGCCATAGCAGCGTATGAGAAATACGAGGGCGGAGTTGATCCTTCCGCATACGGCGTATGGATCCCCGGCGTTCCCGCCATCGCAGAAAGCCTACTCGGCGAGGACTGCCCCGAATGGCTCCACAGCCTTATCATAGACGGTATCATAGCAGGTGTCGGCGCGGTACTCGGATTTGTGCCCCAGATGCTTGTACTCTTCCTTCTTCTCGCATTCGTTGAGGCCTGCGGATATATGGCAAGAGTCGCATTCGTGCTCGACAGGATCTTCCGCCGCTTCGGTCTCTCGGGCAAGTCGTTCATCCCGATGCTCATCGGGAAGGGCTGCGGCGTCCCCGCGGTGATGGCGGCGCGCGCAATCGAGA
>CACZPE010000296.1 GCA_902782875.1 uncultured Ruminococcus sp.
CTGTATCCTGCGGATATGATCACTCCCGACAAGACACCCGGGCTTGCTGAGGCGGCAAGGGCAACGATAGAGCGCAGGCTGTCTCACGGCGGCGGTCATACCGGCTGGTCGAGAGCATGGATAATAAATATGTGGGCGAGACTCTATGACGGCAAAAAGGTAGAGGAAAACATCAGCGCCCTGCTTGCACATTCCACCGCGGACAGTATGCTGGATATGCATCCACCCTTCCAGATAGACGGAAATTTCGGCGGCGGTGCAGGTATTGCCGAGGCACTGATGCAGAGCACAGGCGGAGTACTGAGATTTCTGCCCGCACTCCCGCCGTCGTGGCAGAGCGGAAAGCTGTCGGGCTTCAGGGCAAGGGGAGGCTTCAGGATAGTTTCTTTCGTATGGAAGGACGGCAGACCTGTCACAGCTGAGATACTGTCCGAGGCAGGCAGTACCTGCTGTATACGCACGGATGTGCCCATCACGGTAAACGGCGAAAGAGCCGTGCCCGTGAACGGTATAGTGGAGTTTGAAACAAGAGAAGGTCAGCTGATAAAAGCAGAATTTTGAGAGGAAAGATATGAGCGAATTTTACAGGGGTAACGGAGAGGTAATAAAGGACAGGAGCGAAGAGACACAGGAGGAGCCTCAGAGAGGCTTCGGGGGAACTTTTGATGATGATATACAGCAGCAGTACAGCTATGACAGGGCGAGAAACACCCGTACCGAGGAACAGCCGACAACAAGGGGAGTGACGTTTGACGAGCCCGATGAGGCCATAAAGGTAGTGGTCGATGACGGCAGCGTATGCCGTATGTGCGGCAACAAGCTTATCCCGGGCGACCTTTTCTGCCGCAGATGCGGTGCAAAGGCATCCTCTGCGCAGCAGGCGCAGTCCTCGGCTCAGAGGACATACGCAGGTACGCAGGGGTATACACGTCATGGGTACGCAAGGCAGACCTACAGAGAGACGGCGCACGGACTTGTGCCGAAGGGATATAAGAACAAGTATATCTCCTTCCTGCTGTGCCTTTTCCTCGGCTTCTTCGGCGTACACCATTTCTATGAGGGCAAGATAGGCCTGGGGCTTGCGTGGCTATTTACAGGCGGTATGTTCGGCATAGGCTGGTTAGTGGACTGTATAATAAGATTTATAAGACTTTTCAGTGAGGATGACTATTTCCTGCCATAAAGGAGGAACGGCGATGAAACTGCTTGCAATTGACGGTAACAGCATAATGAACCGTGCATTCTACGGTATCAAGGCTCTGTCCACAAGGGACGGCATATCCACCAACGCACTCACAGGTTTCATGAATATATACTTCAAGGCAGCAGGAGAGACAGAACCCGATGCCTGCGCCGTCGCTTTTGATCTGAAAGAACCCACTTTCAGGCACAAGGCCTGCGATACCTACAAGGCAAACCGCCACGGTATGCCCGACGAGCTCGCAGAGCAGATGCCGTATATCAAGCAGATACTGACTGCAATGGGCATCACTGTGCTCGAATGTCCGGGCTATGAAGCTGATGATATCCTCGGCACACTTGCTTCGATATGCAATGACGGGGATACGTGCTATATACTCACAGGCGACCGCGACAGCCTGCAGCTTGTAAAGCCGAATGTTACGGTACTGCTCCACACGGCAAGGGAGATGCTGAGATTTACTCCCGAAAAGTTCTATGAGGTATACGAGGGACTTGTGCCCAGACAGCTGATAGACCTCAAGGGACTTATGGGCGATGCATCCGATAATATAAAGGGCGTCAGGGGCATAGGCGAAAAGACCGCCATGGGGCTTCTGAAAAACTTCGGCTCCGTCGAGGAGATATACGAGGCTCTCGACAAGGGGCTTACAGTCGGCACAAAGGCAGTCGAGGCAAAGCTTGCAGACGGCAGGGAGGATGCAAAGCAGAGCAAGTTCCTTGCCACTATAGTTACTACCGCGCCTATAAAGCGTGATATATCCGCATATGTATACGGTGAACGCAGACGTGAGGAGCTGGCTCAGGTGCTGTCAAGGCTCGAGATGTTCAAGCTGCTTGACAAGCTGAAGATCAAGCCTGCACCTGTGGTATCCGCGGAGCCCAGACAGTCTGTGCCTATGATAGAGTATACCGCGACGGAAAAGGCTCCCTCGGGTGCGTTTGCGTTCGTACTTGCAGGGGATACTATGTATACCGCATATGACGGCCTCTGCTACTGCACGGAAGACAAGGGGGAGATACTTTCGCTGCTGTCCTCTGATGCGCCGAAGATCACATTCGGGGCGAAGGATGCCTACAGGCTGTGCTTTGCAAACGGCACAAAGCTGAAAAACGTAGTGTCCGATGCGATGATTGCGGGATATCTGCTCGATGCGAGCAAGGATGAATATACCGTCGAGGGGTTATGCACCCGTTACGGTGCGCCCTATTATCACGAGCTCGGCGACTACGGCGCAGCGGCTCTGCAGGGCCTTTGCACCGCGCTTGAGGATGAGCTTGAAAGACAGTCTCAGACGGAGCTTTACAGGAATATCGAGCTGCCGCTCACAGAAGTGCTTGCTTCTATGGAGCATTACGGCGTTGCAGTCGATGCAGACGGTATAAAGCAGTTCGGAAAGGACCTGAGGAAGGATATAGCGGATATACAGGACCGCATATATCAGCGCGCGGGGAGGACATTCAATATTGCTTCTCCCAAGCAGCTCGGAGAGGTGCTTTTCGGAGAGCTGGGTCTGCCGTCGGGCAAGAAGACCAAGACAGGCTATTCCACAAGCGCTGAGGTGCTTGAGGAGCTTATAGACAGAGATCCGATAATTGCAGATATACTGCAGTACAGGCAGTATACAAAGCTCATGTCCACGTATGTGGACGGGCTCTTGAAGCAGATATCTCCCGATGGCAGGATACATACCTCATTCAACCAGACAGAAACAAGGACGGGGCGCATATCATCCGCTGAGCCCAATCTGCAGAACATACCCGTCAGGACAGAGCTCGGGCGCAATATGAGAAAGTTCTTTGTCTGCGGCGAGGGCAAAAAGCTGGTGGATGCCGATTACAGCCAGATAGAGCTGAGGATACTCGCGCATCTGAGCCACGATGAAAATATGCAGGAGGCCTTTGCAGAGGGTAAGGATATACACACCGCGACTGCGTCACAGGTGTTCGGTATGCCCGAGGAGATGGTATCTCCCGAGATGCGCCGTGCGGCTAAGGCTGTAAACTTCGGTATAGTATACGGCATAGGAGCATTCTCGCTGTCTAAGGATATAGATGTATCCGTAGCCCAGGCCGACAGATACATCAAGAGCTATCTTGCCAATTTCTCGGGAGTGCGCGACTTTATGAAGAAATGCGTTGATGATGCGACCGAGAAGGGCTATTCCCGCACGCTTTTCGGCAGACGCAGATACATCCCCGAGCTTGCGGTGAAAAACAAGAATATACAGGCATTCGGCAAGCGTGTCGCAATGAATTC
>CACZPE010000297.1 GCA_902782875.1 uncultured Ruminococcus sp.
GTCAACTAACGGCATGATCAACAGCATGGCTGATTTTGATTATATATACACATCTGATGATAAAGTCCGTGTCAACGGTTCAGAGCATCCCAAGTGGGTCATAATGCTCAACACCGACAAAGAGGGAATGATCTCAGATGTCGAGTTCTATGACTTCACACAGCTCAGAAACAACTGGATGGGCAAAAAAGCAGCTGCTAAGCTTACCGAGGCTGATCTTACCTACGGTATGAGCATAAAGAATGTAAACAAGACCATCGGTATGAAGCCGTATTATATCAAGCGTTCTGTATCAAATGACTCGATATACTGCTATCGTTATTATTTCACAGATCCTGATGCGGGATATGACAGGGCATTCAACTATTATGTGGATTTCTCCGAAACCGAACTTTCCGTAAGAAGCATACATTATAACGAGATAGAGTATTCGCGTGTTATACTCAATGTCGGAGACAAGATATCAGAACCTGTTGATGATGAGATCAAGGATACAGAAGAGGATTCTGAGTCTGATGATGACAGTGAAGAGAGCACTGAGGATACCGAGACCGAAGAAAACACTGAAGAATAGGACCTGTGACCGCTGTTCATGAAATGTACGGCGGTCTGTCTGTATTTGTAGGAGGGATGAAGTGCAGATATATCATTCTGATAACAAAGGCAGGCGCTTTATCTCTCTTGCGGCATTTCTTCTTACAATAGTCATCCTTATAGCGCTTAATATCCTGAGAATGTATGTAAGAGAGAAATATCCCCAGTATCTTCCGGATATGACAATAGTCAAAAGTCTTCCGGAGAAGGTCATTATCGGTATAATGATTTTTTTTGCCGTTATATATGTTGTATTTATTTTAGTTATTCTTCCCAAATGGTACAAAACCTTCAAATATGTTGTGAACAACGGTAAAATAACATCATACTCAGGGCTTTTCTCAAGATGTTACCGTATACTCAGAATATCCTCCATACAGCACGCATCCGTCTGGTCGATGCCTTTATCAAAATATACATCATTCAATTTCATATCTCTCAACGCCCTCGGCGGAAATATGATAATGATGTTTCTTTCAGAAAAAGACTGTATGGAAATACTGAAGCTTGTTGACAGATATACCGCAGAAGATGTTATTTGTTCCGCTGATGCTGATGACTTTGATGATATCATATATACCGGCAACTACAATGAGCTTGCATTTGACAGTGAAGAAGCCGAAAACATATATCAATCAAATGATTATTCATATGATGACAGGCTGCAGGTCTCATTTTTTGACAATGACAGTTCTCAGTTGTCTTTCTATGACAAGGGGGCTGAATGATGAGAAGACAGCATCCTCTTGCAATTGCTTCATACACATCAAAACGTTTCTGGCTTCTGCTGATACCGCTTGTACGCGGCTTGCTCTCCATACGCTTTGATGAGGGTGTGGACAAATTCGTGTTCAATGTTGCAAAATGGGCATCCGGTGCCGAATGGGATATTCTGGTAGTATTCATTATGATATCAGCGGCTGTCTGGCGCTGGTTTTTCTGCAGATATGAGATAGATGACAAATATATCAAGCTGCGTACCGGCGGAATACTGGTAAGGACATGCAGGATACCATACGAGAATATATGTGCTGTTACTGTGGCAGAAAATCCTGTTCATATCGGTCTCGGGATCTCCCGCGTCATGATCGATACAGATGCCCAGGATATGACTCTAAGATCTTCGGATACAGAACTGATCATCGGCAGAAAAGACAGAATCACTCTTATGAACAGGATCTCAGAGGTTCTCAGTGACGGCAGCGGGTTTGACTGTTCATACAAGATACCACTGTGGATCATGATGGTCTTCTCCTTTTTCTTTTCTTCTGCAGTTTCAGGAGTGATACTTATGATCACTGCCATAGTAGGTGCGTCTGATATAATAGGGGAAAAGCTTGAACACGATCTTCTCGGTATAGTGTATGACGTATCCGATATGATAAACAGTATTGTAGGTAAAATTGCAGCAGGAATATCACCTGCGGGTATTACCGTATCTGTTATAATCGGCATCGGGTTTATGCTTTCATTTTCTGTCAATGTTATAAGGCATCTGAATTTCAGGATAACACGCCGCGGTAATATAATATATATATCTTCCGGTATATTTGTACGGAGAATGTATTTTATCAATGTACGAAAGATAAATATGGCCGATCTGAGACAGAATCTGCTGATGAAAATTGCAGGACTGGCATCTGTACATATAAGCTGCAGCGGCTACGGCAAGCGTAAGAATGAGATACCTGTATTTCTTCCTATATGTGCCACAAGACGCGGAACAAAAAGTGTTTTCGGTGATATAAGTATTCTTATGGAAGATATTCTTCCCGAGTTTTTCAGCAAAACTGATTATGTAACACCAAAAGTACTGTATGGTTGGCGTTTTATGTGGCCGCCTGCATTATGGGTAGTGACTGTACCGTTTGCCGCGTTTTTTATCGCACTGGCATTCCCGGGATGGCATGATCTTATAAAGTTCCTTGCTGTGATCACTGAAATTCCTGCTGTATGGATGCTTCTTGCCAAAGCCTGTGCTTATTGCACCAACGGTTTTGACATAACTGACGACAGTGTGTGCGCCAGATATTGTACCTGGTATTCATTCCACAGCATCAGCGTACCGTTTGAAAGACTTGCTGAGATACGTATTTCCCAGAATATATTCCAGCGTTTGAACAGATCCTGTGATATATATATTTACAGCGCATCCGAACATATAAGCAGTCATATCGTACGATCAATGCCTGTTGCTGAGGTTCAGGCAATAATCAGGAAAAGGCTGTAAAGGAGTTATTATGAACAAAGAAGACAGAAAGAGTATCGTTTCTCTGGCGTTATTGGGCATCGGCGGTATAGCCATGATAATTATTGGAATAATTGCCTTTCTTACCAGCGGACAGATCTCTTCAGCTATATCAACACTGCTGGGAATAGCAGCGATTATAACAGGCATTATTACTTTAGCACTCAGACTCAGGGAAAAGAAAAACCAGGGTACTATGCGTTTTGACTGGATAATATGGTTCATACTCGGTATTCTTTTGCTGACTACAAATCTGTTTTCGGCGATAGGCGGCATCATTTTCGTAATTATCGGTATTGCTCTTATACTGCATGGAATAAACTCATTCAGACTTGCTGTATCTGCAGAACGTAAGGCTGTAAAGATCATATTTTCTGTAGCTTTTGTTATCATCGGTGTCTGGATGGTATTCAACGCATCTGCTATATTTGATCAGATCATTGCTAAAGCGATTGGTATCTATCTTATTGTTCACGGCGCTTATCTACTCTATGACTGGCTTGGACAAGTCAGGTATTTCCGCAATTTCAGGGGAGTAGAGAAGTGAATATATACATATTTGACCTTGACGGAACTATTGCAGACTCAAACGGCGTATGGGACAAAATTGACAGACAGATTATAACGGAAAGCGGAAAAAAAATCCCTGAAGATGTCATTTCATCTCTGGCAGCAATGGGATATGAAGAGCTTTATAATACTCTGAACACTTATGGTATCATCTTTGAGAATATATCTTCACTCAGAAAAAAGATCGATGATATCGCAGAATATGAGTATGCAAACACCATCTCTATCAAGGATGGGGCAGGGGAATATATTCGGTATATATCTGCTGATCACAGGACGGTTCTTTTCACAGACTCGCCTGAGAGATTTTACAGGCCGTTTCTTGACAGATTCGGATTGACCGGTTGTTTCTCCGATCTTATCTGTTCAGAAGATATCTGTGCTGTAAAAAAGCAACAATCCGGGTATGTGAAGCTTGCCGAAAAGCTTGGTGTTATGCCGTCAGAATGTATTGTGTTCGAGGATTCACCAAAATGCGCTGTCAGTGCATCGCTTGCAGGGATGAAAGTAATAGGTGTATATGACAGGTTCTCTGCGTTTTCCGAAGGATATGAAAGCCTGAAAAAGTATTCTTTCAGATATATAAACAATTTCAATGAATTAATGGGGTGTAGAATTTGAAAATGAAAAAATCGATTTGTGCTGCGCTGGCAGCTGTTATAATGATCTCATCTGCTCCTGCGGCTATGGCTGTGGATATGCAGATCATATACGACGCTGGCGGATATTCAAGATCCGATATCGAACTTATGAAGATCATAGAACAATCCATACGTGAACGTGATACAACGCTTATAGATATTTCAAAGTATGATGTCTCCTATGATGAATTCGAAAAGCTGTACGGTTCGGTAGTGTTCAATAACCCTGAATTCTACTATGTCAGTATGACAAGTGCTTATCTGATATATGACAGTAAGGATCATATGCAGAAATTTGCTCCGTATTTCATTCATTCACGATCCAGAACAGATCGTATGGCAGCAGAGATAGAAGAAAAGGCAGATCAGATCATGAGCGGCATTGATGATGATATGTCTGATGTTGAAAAGGTACTTTACATACACGATTCTATAATCTCCTGCTGTGATTATTATGAAGGAACTGACACCGCAAAAGGCAGAAGCATATATGACGTTCTTGTAAAGGGCTCAAGTGTATGCGTCGGATATTCTCTTACATTCCAGTATTTTATGGATGAACTTGATATACCGTGCATTTGTATAACAAATAAAGACCATATTTGGAACATGGTAAACATCAATAATAACTGGTATCACGTTGACACTACCTGGGATGATATGAACTCGGAATCTCCTAATTTCGTTATGCATGAAATGGTCATGCTCAGCGAATACGGCCTTGACACAAGAGACGAGAAGCATGAGCAATGGGACTACGGAATGACCGCGGACTCATCAAAATATGATACGTTTTTCTGGAAAAACACGTTCTCAGCAATGACATATTATGACGGATACTGGTATTACAACAAGCCTGACGGCCTTTACAGGTATAATTTCAATACCGGAAAGTCTGAAAAATGTGCCAAGATCACAGATAAATGGAACTTCAGGATGAGCAAATGGAAAATAAGCTTCGGCAAAACAGCTCTTTATGATGACTCCATAATATTCAGTACTCCATATGAGATATGCAGATACAATCCGTCATCAGGTTCTGTGGTGACTCTTTGCAAGCCTGTTATGGAGCCCGGATATCAGATCTACGATTTTGTGATCGACGGTTCGGAATTGCAGCTGTATACTTCCGACGATTATTCTCAGGCATCAAAGAGTATAAAGACTGTTGCTTTCAATAATTCCGGAAATAAAAACAAATCCTCCGACAGCACATATTCTTCTTCATCAGTATCCGATGACAGCACAGGACTTAAGATCATCTCAACTAAGAATGCAATAAAGCTTTCCTGGAAAGACAATAAAAAGGCTGAGCAGTATTATGTATACAGATACAATAAGTCAACAAAGAAAACAACTCTGATAACCAAAACCATTGATACTTCTGTTTCTGTAAAGCATACATCAGATGATGACAACTATATGTATGCAATTAAAATACGTACTGCTGACGGACTCAGTGATTATTCTTCATGGGTTAACCTATAACGAAAAGATACAGCGTTTCATATTCTGAAACGCTGTATCTTTTTATATTATTCTTATGCTTCCTTCCTCAAAGGAATATATATACGCCTCTGAAATGGGCTTGTCAAGTATTTTTCCGAATGCTTTTGCATAGAGTTTCAACTGATCGGAGTATCTTCTTTTCAGTTCGTTTTCATCAGCATTCAGATCGGTTTTGTAATCAACAAGAACATAATGATCTTCTGCTTTATCATAGAAAATCATATCCGCTACACCCTGCATCATGCTTTCACCGCTTGATATACCGAATTCAACAAGCTCGTTCTCATCAAGAATATCACGTATCCTTACAAGAAACTGACGCTCTCTGAATACAGTACCCTGTATTCTGTCAAACAGCTCTGAACGGGCAAAACCAAGTATTTTTTCATTTTCTATACATTCAAGCTCGTCATCTGTCAGTACAGTTTCAAGACGCTTTTTTTCCTGCATAATAACATCGATATCTGCATCTTTAAGCGCATTCAGATCACAAAGCTGCATAAAGCTGTGATAAGCTGTTCCTCTTGCTGTACCTGTGAGACCACTTTTCTTGCGGTATGTGGTCTTATCAGGCAAAGTTGTTTCCTGTGAGTGTGTAAGCTGAGTTACGGTAAGCTTTGCTGCTGTTTCAGACCGTGAATCCGCAGATATGTTATAATGTTCAAAGCATTCATGCAGTTTCTGTGAAAGGTCTGCGTCGAAAACAGGCGGTGTTTTGATGTACTCAGCTTCTTCCTGTGATTCAGTATCGCCTGCATATACCACAAGATCATCGCTGAAATGAAGCATAGTATCTAGCCAGTCAGAAAAACTGTCACCACAGCTTACGGAAAGATCGCATTTTCCTTGTTTATTGATATATGCGATATTCTTATTATGCCATTTGTCAAATGAATTTCCTGTATATCTTGTGATA
>CACZPE010000298.1 GCA_902782875.1 uncultured Ruminococcus sp.
ACCGAGCCGCAAGCTCAACCGTTCCCGATAAATACATATGCGAGGTAACTGCAGGCTTTGCCTGCCTAAGTATAAGAAACAACATACTAACTAACGATACCGAGCCGCAGACTCAACCGTTCCCGATAAATACATATGCGAGATAGCTGCAGGCTTTGCCTGCCTAAGTATAAGAAACAACATACAAACTAACGGTACCGAGCCGCAAGCTCAACCGTTCCCGATAAATACATATGCGAGGTAACTGCAGGCTTTGCCTGCCTTGCATTTTGGGATAATTTGTTGTATACTATGAAAAAGGATACCACAGGAGGCTTTTTATGGCTGAAGAAACCGTGTCGATAACCTCAATAGACACTGCGGCAGCAGTTCTCGGGCATCTCAACGAGAACGTAAACAAGCTGCAGAGGCGATATAATGTCGCAGTGCTGTGCAGAGGCAATGATATAAGACTAAGCGGAGAGGACAGGGATGTTTCCCGTGCCGCCGCTGCAGTAAGGGGCCTGTGCGGCCTCTATGAAAAAGGCGAGGATATAAACGACCAGAGCCTTGAATACATATTCTCCATGGTCGAGGAGGAGCAGCTCGAACAGGCGCTGAAGCTCACCGAAGGCGGTATATGCGTCACTTCATCGGGCAAGGTCGTCAAGGCAAAGACTCTCGGTCAGAAGAAATATGTCGATCTGATAAACGAGAATACCATCATCATGGGTATAGGCCCCGCAGGTACAGGCAAGACATATCTTGCAGTCGCTATGGCGGTAAAGGCGTTCAAGAACCATGAGGTCAACAGGATAATACTCACACGCCCCGCCGTGGAAGCAGGCGAAAAGCTGGGATTTCTGCCGGGAGATCTGCAGAACAAGGTAGACCCCTATCTCAGGCCGCTTTATGATGCTCTTTTTGATATGATGGGCGCAGAGAATTTCGCAAGGTATATGGAAAAGGGCGTTATCGAGGTCGCTCCGCTGGCGTATATGCGCGGCCGCACTCTCGACGATGCGTTCATAATACTCGACGAAGCGCAGAACACCACAAGGGAACAGATAAAGATGTTCCTCACCCGTCTGGGCTTCAACAGCAAGATGGTCATAACAGGCGATATCACGCAGATAGACCTTCCCGACCAGAAGCGCTCGGGACTTGTAGATGCCATGAAGATACTTCACGGCATCGAGGGCATAGCGGTGACCCGCTTTACTGAAAAGGATGTCGTGCGCCACAAGCTGGTGCAGGAAATAATCAAGGCATATGAAAAAAACGCACGAAAGGAATGATATCATGCATAAACTGATAATACGCTTTACAAACGAACAGGACAAGTACATCGATGACGAGATGCGCTTTGTGGTCAAAAGCTGTGCAGCACAGGTGCTCACTGACGAGAAATTCCCGCACGACGCAGAGCTGAGCGTCACCTTCACCACCGACAGGAAGATACACAAGCTCAACCGTGTACACAGAAACGTAGACCGTCCCACAGACGTGCTGAGTTTCCCTCTCGGCGACAGCGGGGAGTATGATATCATCCCCGGCTCTGACACAGCCGAGCTCGGAGATATAGTCATATCCATGGAGACTGCTGCCCGTCAGGCACAGGAATACGGCCATTCCATAGAGCGTGAGGTGGCGTTCCTGACAGTGCACTCCATGCTTCACCTTCTGGGCTATGACCATATGGAAGAGGACGAGGAGCGCATCATGCACGAAAAGGAGGACAAGGCCCTCTCCGCTCTGGGTATTACAAGAGGCATATCCCCCGTGTGGGCAGTGGAGGATATATTCTCCCGCCTTGACCTGAGAAAGAAGACTATGGAGCACGCAGCAGAGCTTATGGCTGACAACGGCGTGACGGACGCGGAGTACAGCATATCCCATATCGCCTGTGAGATATCCGAGGACTGCAAGCCCTATGAATGGTACAGCGCGGAATGTGTGATACACAAAGGCGACGAGATACTGGGCGGCTATACCGTGCGCTATGATACAAACGGCAGAGTCATAGACGATGAGCTGCTTATGATGGACGGTGCGGATATAGAAGATATCGACTTGTAAAAATGCATAATTTATGAACGAATATGCTGTATATCTTTACATATTTGCGCTGTGAACATTGATTTTACCGCGATCATGTGATACAATATACGGTATGGATGTTCTCATCCATCAGGAAAAAGAAAAAGGAATGATTATTTTGGATAAGGCACTTTTTACAGCAAGGATAAACGACAACCTTCTCACCGACAGCAGGACTGATATAGCACACGCTACTGCAAGACAGCTCCACAGCGCAGTATCAAGAGCTGTTATGAGCGACATCATGCCTCTCTGGAAGGAAACAGAGGACAGACACAACTCAAAGCGCAGGGCTTACTATCTTTCTGCAGAGTTTCTTATGGGAAGGGCTGTATATAACAACCTCTACTGCGCAGGACTTCTCGACACCGCAAAGGAGATATTCTCAGAAGCCGGCGCGGATATAGCGATGCTTGAGGAGATAGAGGACGCATCCCTCGGAAACGGCGGCCTCGGAAGGCTCGCTGCATGCTTCCTCGATTCTGCGGCAGCCTGCGATATACCCCTCAACGGCTATGGCATACGCTACAAGTACGGTCTCTTCAAACAGTCCATACAGAACGGCTTCCAGGCAGAAGCCGCAGATCCGTGGCTCGACTACGGTGATGCATGGAGCATAAGGGCAGATGAGGATACCGTCATCGTGGAATTTGCAGGCGAGGCCGTAAAGGCAGTGCCCTATGATACCCCGATAATCGGCTTCGGCAGAAAGGCTGTAAATACTCTCAGACTCTGGCAGGCAGAGAGCATAAAGGGCTTTGATTTCGGCAAATTCGACGATCAGGACTATATGGGCGCTTCAGAGGACAATATCCTTGCAGATGCGATAAACGATGTTCTTTATCCCAACGACAACACCGAAAAGGGCAGAAAGCTCAGACTCAAGCAGCAGTATTTCTTCGTATCCGCATCCGTGCAGGATATAGTAAAACGCTACAAGAAGAGATTCGGCGATGACTTCTCGCACTTCTCCGAGCAGTATGCCGTACAGCTCAACGATACACACCCGACAGTGGCTATACCCGAGCTTATCAGGATACTCATGTTCAAGGAGGGCATGAATTTCAGAGAGGCATTCGATATAGCCCAGAAGACATTCAACTATACAAATCACACCGTACTCGGCGAGGCTCTCGAAAAGTGGAGCATAGACCTGTTCAAGAGCGTTCTTCCCACAGTATACGAGATCATACTCATGATAGACGATCATCTTAAGAAGTATCTCGTATCCGTCGGCCAGAACGAGGAACAGATAAACGCAAAGCGCATAGTGGACTCAAGTGTTATACATATGGCTAAGATGGCTATATACGGCACTTCCCACACAAACGGCGTAGCAGCGCTCCATACGGAGATACTCAAAAACGATGTGCTCCGCGACTGGTACGAGCTCTTCCCCGACAGATTCCAGAACAAGACCAACGGTATCACACCGAGAAGATGGCTCGGACTCTGCAATCCCGAGCTCTCCGCTCTCATCACCGAGAAGATCGGCAGCGGATGGGAGACAGACCTCGACAGACTTCAGGAGCTTAAGAAGTTTGTTGACGACGGCAGCGTGATCGACCGCTTCAACAGGATAAAATACGAGAAGAAGGTACAGCTGTGCGCATACCTTAAGGAGCACGAGGGCATAGATGTATCGCCCGACTGGTGCTTTGACATACAGGTAAAGCGTCTGCATGAATACAAGAGACAGCTGCTCAACGCTTTCTCGATAGTGGATCTTTATTTCCAGATAAAGGAAAACAAGCTTCCCGACCTGCAGCCGACCTGCTTTATCTTCGGTGCAAAGGCCGCTCCCGCTTACCGCAGGGCAAAGGGCATAATCACGTACATAAACGAAGTTGCCAAGCTTGTCAACAACGATCCCGACACAAAGGACAAGCTCAAGGTAGTTTTCGTACAGAACTACAATGTATCCTATGCTGAGAAGCTTATACCCGCAGCTGATATCTCAGAGCAGATATCCACAGCAGGTCTTGAAGCATCGGGCACAGGCAATATGAAGTTCATGCTCAACGGCGCTGTGACCCTGGGCACCTACGACGGCGCAAATGTGGAGATAGTCGAGGAAGCAGGCTGGGAGAACGAATATATCTTCGGTGCAAGGGTCGAGGAGCTCGAAAAGGTACGCCCGACCTACAACCCGAGAGAGAAGATATACTACAAGAACGACCGTGTGAAGAGAGTTGTCAACACCCTCGTGGACAGCACCTTCAACGACGGCGATACAGGCATGTTCGGCGAGCTTTTCAATTCGCTCATTAACGGCTGCTCGTGGCACAGACCCGACAACTACTTCCTGCTCACCGACCTTGAGGGTTATGTGGACACCAAGAAGCGCGCCCTCTATGACTACAAGAACAGGGCCGTATTCGGCAAGAAGTGCTGGATGAATATAGCAAGCGCAGGCAAGTTCTCATCCGACAGGACCGTAAGACAGTACGCAGAAGAGCTCTGGAAGCTGTGATCGTCAGGAAAGGACAGCCTATGGAAGCAATAAAACTCCGTCCCTCGTTCAAGGACTATATATGGGGCGGCACAAGACTTCGCGACGACTTCGGAAAGAAATGCAGCCTTGACAGAGTAGCAGAAAGCTGGGAATTATCCTGCCACAAGGACGGTCCGTGCTATGCCGACGGCGGCGAATATGACGGGCTTACACTGGAGCAGATACTCGAAAAGGAACCCTCCGCTCTGGGTACGGCGTGTGAGAGATTTGAGTATTTCCCGATACTGATAAAGCTCATCGATGCAAAAAACGACCTGTCCGTACAGGTACATCCCGATAATGAGTATGCGCTCAAAAACGAGGGCGAATACGGCAAGACCGAGATGTGGTATGTCATGGATGCCGCAGAGGGCGCACAGCTGCTCTACGGCTTCAGAAACGAGATATCAAAGGAAGAATTCAGAGAACGTATCGAAAACAACACATTGCTTGATGTGGTCAATGCTGTACCCGTGAAGAAGGGCGACTTCTTCTTCATCGAGTCGGGCACCCTGCACGCTATCGGCAAGGGGCTGCTCATAGCAGAGATACAGCAGAACTCCAACACCACCTACCGCATATACGACTACGGCAGGCTCGGTACTGACGGCAAGCCCCGTCCCCTGCATATAGACAAGGCAGTCGAGGTCACAAAGCTCTGCCCGCCGGAAATTTACCCCAAGGGCGAGCCTGTGGTATATGAGGACGGCAACTGGACAGAGACACAGCTTGCAAAATGCGATTATTTCACGGTGAAGATCCTTGATATCAGGGAGCGCGCCTGGCTCTGTGCGACAGAACGTTCATTCGTACATCTGCTGGTGACTGACGGGCGTGTGTGCTTCTCATCAGGAAAGCCGCAGAATATATGGCTCGATAAAGGCGACAGCCTTTTCATACCCGCAGGCTACGGGTATTTTGAGCTGACTCCCGAATATCAGGCCCAGGCAATAATGACTGTTATAGAATAACCAAAAGAGAAAGTATGAAAGAGGTAAAGAAGATGAAATACTACATAGGTATAGACCTCGGAGGCACCAATATCAAGGCAGGCGTGGTCAACGAGAATTTTGAGATAATAGCAAAGGCATCCGTCAAGACAAACTGCCCCCGCCCCGCGGAGGAGATATGCAATGATATGGCAAAGGTATCCTTTGAGGCTTGTGATGCCGCAAAGATAAACATAGCCGATATCGAATGGATTGGCATAGGCACTCCCGGCATCGCCGACAATATAAACGGCACTATCCCCTACGCAAACAATCTCGGATTCCGTGATGTGCCCGTGAAGAAGTACATACAGCGCTATATCAACAAGCCCATATACGTTGCAAACGACGCGAATGCCGCTGCATACGGCGAGTTTGTGGCAGGCTCGGCAAAGGGTGCTCAGAATGCGGTATGCATCACTCTCGGCACAGGCGTGGGTGCTGGCATAATCGTTGACGGCAAGATACTCGCAGGCTCAAACCTTGCGGGCGCAGAGCTCGGCCATATGGTGATCGAGGTCGACGGCCCCCAGTGCACCTGCGGCAGAAAGGGCTGCTTTGAGGTATTCTCCTCGGCTACAGGTCTCATAAGGATGACTAAGGAAGCTGCAGAGGCAGACTCCGCCTCCGTGCTCAACCAGTACTTTGCAAAGGAGAAGAAGTTCTCCGCACGCCATGCCTTCATGGCCATGCGTGAGGGCGATGCAGCAGGCAAGGCTGTTGTGGACAAGTACATCAAGTACCTTGCTGCAGGTATCGCAAATACCATCAATATATTCCAGCCCGATATACTCTGCATAGGCGGCGGCGTATGCAACGAGGGTGATCCTCTGCTCCTGCCCCTGATAGACCTTGTAAAGCAGGAGGTATACACCAAGATGCTCGACAAGAACACAAAGATAGTGATAGCACAGCTCGGAAACGACGCAGGTATCATAGGTGCAGCGTTCCTCGGACTTGAATCCACCAAATAACTCATAAGAAGGTATATTATGTCAAACGAAAATTTCTTCTGCGAAGGTGCCGACAAGGCGCCTCAGAGATCACTCTTCAACGCACTCGGCATGACAAAGGATGAGATGAAAAGGCCCCTGGTCGGCATCGTATCGTCCTATAACGAGATAGTACCCGGCCATATGAACATCGACAAGCT
>CACZPE010000299.1 GCA_902782875.1 uncultured Ruminococcus sp.
ACAAGAGCAAGGGCTTTGCAGCAGGCTGCTCGAGAGAGGTAATAGAGCGAGGTGCATCCCAGCTCGGATGGGAGCTTGACAAGCTCCTTGATATGACACTAAGGGCTATGGCCGCAAGTGAAGATACTATCAATACACAAATGTCAGCGGAAATCAGTATATGAAGATAAATATAACGGTTGTAAAAAACTATATCCTTTTTCTGACAGGCTTGTTCATAGCTTCTATAGGAGTGGCTTTCTCCACAAAGGCAGGCTTGGGAACATCGCCTGTTGCATCGGTACCGTATTCGATCTCACTGATAAATCAACTGCTTACATTCGGCGGCTGGCTGAATCTTATGAGTGTATTGCAGATACTTGTACAGATCGCTGTCCAGAAAGGGAAATGCAATTATGCAGAAATAGCTGTACAGACTGTACTTGCCTTTGTATACGGTTATCTTACCAATTTTTCCTGCTGGCTTATAAAAGATATAAACGTTACAACTTATCCGATGCAGTTTATATTTATGCTGCTGGGCTGTATCATACTGGCATTAGGAATTTGGATACAGGTCAAGGGCGGTGTTGCAATGCTCCCCGGTGAGGCGATGAACAGAGCGATAAGTGCAGTTACCGGAAAAAGATATGAGAATATCAAGATATTCTTTGACATATTCTATATCACGGTATCTGCTGTTATATGTTTTATATTTATCGGAAGCCTGAAAGGTGTACGCGAGGGAAGTATCATAGCTGCTCTTGCTGTCGGAAACATCATCAAAGTGTATAACAGTATTTTTGATAAGATTGTCAAGCGAAATAATGAATAAAAACATGGATGAATTGTTAGAAAAGACATATCTGTAAAAACTATGGCGGTGACATTATGAATGAAGAAATAGAATTTAATGAGATACCGGAGGGAGCCGTGCTTGTTGATATTCGAGACAAGTATTCTTTTTCATTCGGTGCAGTGGAAGCCTCTGTGAATATCCCGGAGGAGATATTGCATGAAAGTCTGATGAAATATCCCGAGGGTACGGACTTCGTTCTGATATGCCGTTCAGGTGTTATCAGTGCTGATGCTGCAAGGGAACTGAGAGCCCGGGGAATAAGTGCGGCAAGTCTTAAGGGCGGGTATGTGTCATGGCTTGCGGATTCTCTCGCTGCACGGGATGAGCTCGCAGAAAAAGCCCTTAGATCTCTTCGTAGCACATATAGTTATAAAATTATGAGCAAGGCAAAGCAGGCGATAAAGGAATATGATATGCTGCATCCGGGTGACAGGGTAGGGGTATGTATATCAGGCGGCAAGGATTCTATGCTTCTTGCGCTTATTATCAAGGAACTGCATATTCACGGGAATATCCCTTTTGAACCGGTGTATATGGTGATGGATCCCGGTTACAGCAGGGAAACAAGAGCTCAGATAGAAGAAAATCTCAGAATACTTGATATACCCGCAGTGATATTCAATACCAATATATTTACGGCAGTCGAAAACGAAAAAAGCCCATGTACCCTTTGTGCAAAGCTGCGCAGAGGTGCGCTGTACGAACATGCACAGCAGCTTGGATGCAACAAGATAGCACTTGGTCATCATTTCGATGATGTTATTGAGACAACACTCATGGGTATGCTTTTCGGTGGTCAGATGCAGTGTATGATGCCTCGCCTCAAAGCAGCACATTTTGAGAATATGGAGCTCATACGCCCTATGTATCTTGTCCGTGAAGCTGACGTGATACGTTTTAAGAATTACCATAAGCTTCATTTCATACAGTGTGCATGTCATTTTACGGACACCTGCTCCTCCTGCGATGAACATTCGGGATCTAAGAGAAAATATATCAAGGAGCTTATAGCACAACTGAAAAAGGAAAACCCTCAGATAGAGATGAACATATACCGTAGCGCTTGTAAAGTAAATCTCGCTACGCTCATATCATATAAGGATCTTGACGGAACTATACATAGCGTGCTGGATAGATGAGACTCGAAAGGTTGAATACATAAGATAACTCCAGGCTTACAAGAGCTGTTAAAATGATATTGGGCATTACAAAGGAAAGCGCCTGTTTCTTGCACTTGAAAACTGGGCCGAGAATAGCAGTAACATGCGATGATATGAAAACACCAGAATATAAAAAGGGTGAAACTATTGAAAATTGCACTTGCACAAATGCAGATCACTTCTGAAATAGAGGTGAACTTTGAAAAAACGGTTCAAATGATCAAAAAAGCTGCTCTAAATGGAGCTGATCTTATATGCTTTCCTGAAATACAGCTTACACCGTTTTTTCCGCAATACGAAAATAGAGATGTTTCCGCATATATCATGAATGAACATTCACAATATGTTACAACAATATGTGAAGTGTGCAGAGAATCGGGAATATATGCTGTTCCGAATTTTTACATGGAGGAAAACAGCAAAAAGTACGATATGAGCCTGTTGATAGACGATAAAGGCTTGGTGATCGGAAAACAAAAAATGGTTCATGTAGCACAATGTGAAAATTTTTATGAGTGTGATTATTATACCCCGTCTGAGGAAGGCTTTCAGGTTTTTGAAACTAAGTTTGGAAAAATAGGGATCGTTGTATGCTTTGACAGACATTATCCCGAAAGCATCAGAACAGAAGCATTGCGCGGAGCAGAACTTATTATCATACCGACCGCAAATACAACTGCTGAACCCTCTGAGCTGTTTCAGTGGGAAGTAAAAGTTCAGGCATTTCAGAATAGCGTAAATATCGCTATGTGCAATCGTGTCGGTAAGGAAGAAAACATGTTTTTTTCCGGAGAATCTATTGTATGTGATTATAACGGAAATACGGTCGCTATTGCAAAGGATACTGAAGAATTACTGATCACACAAGTAAGACTTCCCGAAGCTTCTGAAGCAAGATTGCAAAAAACATATACTGCACTTAGA
>CACZPE010000300.1 GCA_902782875.1 uncultured Ruminococcus sp.
CCGGGTTTTTTCTTTGTCTTTCTGCGCTTTGACGAGAGCGCCCTTGCCTGTGTGATAAGGGCAGTCTTTATATCAGGCAGCTCATAGCCCGATGAGAGTGCGCCTGTTGTCAGCAGCACCCTGCCTTCACGCAGCTCTCCGCCCTCGCTCAGCAGATCGCAGGGTATCCCCGCCTCTCTCAGATCGTCCGCTATTATCGGAGTTGTCTTGTCCGAGCCTGCGAGCACCGCCACCGAAAAGCCCCTGTCTATAAGGCCCCTGATATCCTCCTCGAGCTGGCGTATCTCGCCGCCCCAGGGGGAATTTCTGTGGGCATTGACCGTGAACAGTCTCTTGAAGCGTATATCGCTTGAACGCAGGAAAGAATCCATATACACAGACGGTGAGGATATACATGCGATCGCCTGCGCAAAGTCGTCCATATATCCGTCAAGGCCTCTGCAAAGCTCGCCCTGCTCGAGAAGGAGCTTTATATCCTCGGCATATACCGCAAAGGCTGCCTTTGCCTTCTGCACACAGCTGTTGTACTCACATATCACAGCTATGCAGTCGTCGAAATACTCACATAACAGCGCGGGCCTGTCATATACCAGCGGCAGGTATTTGTCTATACTTCCCGGGATAATGCCGTTTTTCAGCTTGTCAGCATCGGCGGCAAGATTTGACTTCACAGACGCAGCATGCTTGCCCCTGGCGCCTGCCGCCAGCTTTTCTATGCGCTCAGCAAGCACTGCGGGATCGCAGAACACCTCCAGCGCGGGCGGTATGTCAAGGCTGTCTGTGGGGTCTGTGCGGCGCTGTGTCTCAGGATCAAAGACCGACATGGTATCGACCTCATCATCCCAGAATTCGATCCTGACGGGAGCTTTTTCGCTCACGGAGAAGATATCCGCAATAGATCCGCGCACGGAAAACTGGGCGGACGATGTGACTTCGTCCACCCTCGTATAGCCCGCCGCCGAAAGCTTCAGCACAAGCTCCTTTATATCCACCGTATCTCCGCGCGATATGCGGAAGGATGAGCTTCTCATAACATCGGGCGGTACGGTGCGCTGCATGAAGGCCTCAGCGCTGGCGGTGACCACCGGGCAGCTGCCCTCGGCCGCTGCGTACAGCACCGACAGCCTCTCATGCTCATATTCTCTTGAAGCCGCCTCTATCCCGCCTGCAAGGGATATATCCTTCGCGGGGAAATGTCTTGCGGCAATGCCTATCTCGCATATGTCATCACACATGCGCTTTGCCTGAGCCTCGTCCTCGCAGACGATCATCAGAGGCTTTCCGAGCTTTTTGTGCAGATATATGCACAAAAGCGATCTGTTCACCGACGATATTCCCGACACGCCGAGCGGATAGAATCCTCTCGACAGCGTGTCTGCTATGTCACGGTCGGTGTCGCTCCTGTCAAGTACCGGCAGGAGTCTGTCAAGCAGGGTGTACATTTCAGGTCTCTCCGTCGTTTTTCAGCATCTCCACATAAGGGCGTATCTGACTTGTCATATTTGCAATGGTCTCAAATGCAGCACCCTTTTTAGTACCTATGTCATTGGCCTTGGTGATGTGTTCGTTTACATACATATAGTTGTTTTCTATCTTCTCGAATGAGCGGTTCACAGCTGCAAGCTCTGCCGATGCAGTGGATGCCGCCGAGTTTATCTCGTTCTCAACTGCGTCTGACAGGGATACGGCCTCGGATATGCGTTCAAAGCCTTCCTTGGTCCTGAGCGTCTCAGCAAGGCTTTCCCTGAATGAGCTGTCTGCAGAGCTTACGACCGCATTCATTCTCTCCGTGCCGCTGCCAATGTCGAGTATATTTTTCTCTACATCGCCTACAAGAGTCTTTATCTCGTCGGCAAGATTCTTTACCTCGCCTGCGACTACAGCAAATCCGCTGCCTGCCGCGCCTGCCCTTGCCGCCTCGATAGAAGCATTTATCGCAAGGATATTGGTCTGGCTCGCTATATCAGCGATCTTGTCTATATATTCCGATATGCGGCTCACGGATTCGTTGAAGTCCGCAAGCACCGCGGATATCTTCTCGAATTCCTCAGTGATCTGCTCCGAACGGGCCTTAAGGCTGTCAATACTTTCGTCCGCCTCGCTCACGGCCTTGTTGACGTTTTCCTTTACTTTTGCATATCCCTCTGATGCGCTCTGCATCTGCTCAAACAGCCTGCCGAAGGAGTCCATCTTATCCTTGAGCACAGCATCCTGTTCAAGCACGGAGTAGAATGTGGACTGCACAAGGCGCAGCTCCTCAAGGCTCTTGACTTCGTTTGTTACAAGCTCGCTGCGGTGTATCTCTATGGTTTCCGCCATATGCAGGAGAGGCTCATAATCGGGCTGCTGCACTGTTTTTTTAAATAAAGCCATATCCTGCCTCCTTATTCAAATACCGCACAGCTCATGGTCTGGTTGATAAACTGATTCTCGTAATGCTCCCCGTAGCTGAAGAAGCCTATGTGCGGAGCAAATGACATTTCCTTCAGATACTCTGCCTTGTAGCCGTCATTCTCAAAAAGCTGCTGACGGAGTATGCAGTTTACGGATATTATTCCCGCTATCCTCGGGAAATCCGTGCGTATAATATCTATCGTCTGCCTTACAATAGCCTTGTAATCCTTGAGTTCAAGAAGTGTGAGCACATCTGAGTCGTTTACCTGCCTGTAGCAGGTAAGACCGTCGCCTGATATGCCGCTTACGCTGACTATGAATATATCCTTGCCGATCATCTTGCCGAAGGGGTTGCGGAAGGTCCTTTCGGATACGGTGTCGTCGTTTATCCTGCATATATCCTCGTATACTATCTTTGCGGGACGGCCGTTGAGCTCACCGATGTAGTATCTCGAGCGGTCGGTGCTGCTCGCTATGAATCTGTGCTCGCCGAGAGGGCGGTATATATTCTCCTTGTATACCTTTGCCCTGCCCGAAAGGTTCCTTATAAGAGCGTATACGCAGGAATCGGTATACACCGTGCCGTTTACCGCCACAGGGCAGCCGGGCTTTACCGTACCGCCCGAAAGATGTATCCCGTGCTGCATCAGCACGTCGCTTATCGTTGAAAGCACACAGGCATCATTGCCGGTACACATGTCGATACAGATGGTATTGTCCTTACCTGCGCCGATATCGGCAACGTTCTTTTTGAACGAAACGATATCCCTTGAGGGCACAGTCGAAACGCTGCGCATCACGCCCGTGATGACCTTCGCTCCGTACAGGGCACATACCTCAACGCCCCTGTCGGAATCGCTGACGTCATAGTAATGCGCGGGTGCTGCTATGAAAGGCACATCCGGATACAGTGTATGCAGTGATCTCACTGCATCCTCAAAAGTATCTTCCCCGGTATACATCAGGAGAAGGGACGGATCCTTGTCAAAATCGCGTGTTGCTTCAAGCACATCTCCGCTGGGGCTTCTGCCGGTCATCTGTTTCATAGTTACACCGCCTGTATCATGAAATCGTTATCCGCAGTATTTTCTGCCATATAATCAGTTTAGCATAAACACACGGAAAATGCAAGGGGTAAACCAAATCTTTGACAGCAGCCTTCCGTGAAAACAATACACAACGGGTTGCCCGCAGGGCATACTCGTCTTGTCTGAACTTAACTTTACTTGTCTATACTTACCTATACTAATCTATACTAACCTTGTATCCATTTTGGTTCCGGGTTGGTTCCATTTTGGATCCGGATTGGATACAGATTGGATACAGGTTTCCAAAAAAATCCGGAAATATATTTTTACCTCTTGACAAAGCTACAATATGTTGCTATAATATATCCATGATATTTTACAGGAGGGAGCATATGTCAGCATTTACTGAAAATCTGCGCAGATTCCGCAAGGAAAGAGGCATATCCCAGCAGGATGTGGCAGACAGGCTCGGTATCACACGTCAGGCGTATTCCCACTATGAAACGGGCAAACGCAGGGTGGATATGGATCTTGCGCTGAAGCTTGCGGATATATTCGGTGTCACGCTCAATGAGCTGGGGTACGGCGATGCGTCCTTTCCTATGCCGGGACTGCTCCCCGTCAATACAAAAAAGCTCCCGCTGCTCGGGCGCATAGCCTGCGGCGAACCGATATTCGATGAATTTGCCGATACCTATATAGACGCTTCAGCGGATATAAAGGCGGATTTCTGCCTTGTGTGCAGGGGCGACAGCATGATAAACGCGCGTATATACGACGGCGATATCGTCATGATACGTCAGGCGGATATGGTCGATAACGGGCGCATCGCCGCTGTTGCAGTGCGTGATGAGGTAACGCTCAAGCGAGTATTCTACTATCCCGAAAAGAATTTTCTGGAGCTGAGGCCCGAGAATACCGCCTATGAGTCGATGATATTCACAGGCGCGGAGCTTGACGAGGTGAGGATACTCGGGCTCGCAGTAGCGTTCACCAGCCTTGTGAGATGAAAGGATGATATATATGCCGCTTGTTAAGGCAGAGATGATAAAGGGCAAAAGCGCAGAGTATAAAAAGACATTTCTGGACTGTGTACACAGCGCACTTGTCGAAGCTCTGGGCACAGAGGACTGGGACAGGTTCCAGAGGATAAACGAAACACCCGCAGAGAATGTGGAGCTGCCCGAGGGCAAGACGGAGGACTTTGTCATAATAGAGCTGACGATATTCCCGGGCAGAAGCAGAGAGATGAAGGGAAAGGCCATACGCCTGATCACGGAGAAGCTTGGCAGAGAGCTGGGTATCGCCCCGACGGATATATTCATAGTGATAAACGATCCGCCGCTTGAAAACTGGGGTATGGGCGGAAAACAGAAGGGATAGTCACCCCCTGCGGATGTGATCCCGCCTGTCATACGGCAGGCGGGATAATCTGCGCATCGTGTCAACATATAGTTGCGTATATACGGGAGAACGGAGGTTTTATGAGAGAATGGCTGAAAGCAATAAGGATATCACACGGTATGTCGGCAGCGGATGCAGCCGCTGCCCTGGGTATGGACAGGGATACATATATGCTCACGGAGCAGGGCATAAAGCAGCGCAGTATGGATATGAATCTCGCCGTGAAGCTTGCACGGCTGTTCGGCATAAGCCTTGATCTTATCGCCTGTATGGAAACAGGAAATACCCGGGAGCAGCTTTCCGGAAATCGGTAGACTTCATGGATGCAACCAAGGCTCAGGTAAGTGTAAAACTAACAGACAAATAAAGTTACCGGGCCACAAATACAATCATCCCCGCTGAATAAATCAGCGAAGTCGCTGCCGGTCGTACCGGCCGAGGTGGGTGCAGGCTCAGCCTGCCGGTCATGACGATTTACTAACAGACAAATAAAAGTTACCGGGCCACAAACGCAACCAGCCCCATAAATAAATATGCGAAGTGGGTGCAGGCTCAGCCTGCCTTGACAACATGTGGGTAATGGTGGTATATTAGTATAAGAACAGAATGAAAGAGGGAGGAACAACGATGAATAAAAAAGCGCTCATACTGACGGCCGTGACAGCTCTGTCAGTGCTGACAGGGTGTAAGGACAAGGGTACCGTCAATACCACAGAGAGCGAAACACAGGCGCAGACAGCATCGACTGCAGTACAGGATATCACGGTATGGGTGTCGGATGACATGTCAGCCGTTACAAAAGCCAAACTCGATGAATGGCTGACCACAACCGAATGGAACGGCAGAGTCAATATCACCGTCTCCGAGGTCAGCGAGGAGGAGGCCGCCGGAAGGATGCTGAAGGATACCGCATCCGGAGCGGATATATACAGCTTTTCACAGGATCAGCTCGTAAGGCTTGTGAGAGCGGGCGCTCTCGATGCTCCCGACGGGGAATACCCCGAGACCATAAGCGGAAGAAATGACGAGGGCGCGGTCGATGCCGTGTCCTGTGACGGTAAGATATATGCATACCCCGAATCATCCGAAAGCGGATATTTCCTCTATTACGACAAGTCGGTAGTAAAGGACCCGTCAACGCTTGAAGGGATACTCGCCGACTGTGAGGCAGCAGACAAAAAGCTGTATATGGACTTACAGTCGGGATGGTATAACGCATCGTTCTTTTTTGCGACAGGCGCAGACTGCAGCTAGGACTGCGACAGCAGCGGAAATATAACACAGGCCGTGTGCAGACTTGACAGCGATGAGGGGCTCACAGCCATGAAGGCCGTCGTTGAC
>CACZPE010000301.1 GCA_902782875.1 uncultured Ruminococcus sp.
ACAAAGACAGGCTATCTCGTAAGAGCATTCAAGGGCAGCACAGGCTCTACCTACACCGATGCCGACTGGAAATTTGCAACTCCCGCAGCTTCTGGTTCTGTCGCAAAGCCTTCCTTCACTGCTGCAGCAGCTACAGGCAGCGTAACAGTCAAGTGGAGTGCAGTAAGCGGAGCAACCAGCTATCGTGTATACACCAAGACCGGCTCTACCGTCAAGATGATTAAGGAAGTAACCGGTACAAGCTACACTGATACCGCTGTAACAAACGGCACAAAGACAGGCTATCTCGTAAGAGCATTCAAGGGCAGCACAGGCTCCGCATACACCGATGCTGACTGGAAATATGTAACTCCTCTTGCAAAGCCTTCCTTCTCCGTAACGGGCGGTACAAAGAGCGCTACTATCAGATGGAACAAGGTTACAGGCGCAGCTTCCTACAGGGTATACATCTATCAGGGCGGCCAGTTCACATATCTGACCACCGTTGACGATCACGGTTCAAACATACAGATAGATATGAACATCAACTCCACAGGAAACATCGGTTTCCTCGTAAGGGCGTTCAACGGCAATGACGCTTCAAGCTACACCAATGCGGACATAAAGTACGCAACAATAAAGTGATAAGCTGATTTATCCCTGTCTCCGCAAGGAGGCAGGGATTTTTTTGTGTATACGCTGTTTTACCGTATCCGTGCCCCGGGGGAGCGGCAACTTATGTTCCATGAGTGAAATACAACTGTATTTCACAAAAGTACAACTGCAAGGGGCTGAAAATTTGTCTTATATAGCAATTGAAATCCGCTCTCATAGCGGGTATAATATACAAGTATTGTATATGATATAGTGAAAAGGAGTTTCATTTATGGATACAAAAGTAGTTAAATTCGGCGGCAGCTCGCTTGCAGATGCCGAGCATTTCAGAAAGGTCGCCGATATCGTCCTTTCCGACAAGTCAAGACGCTTTGTTGTTGCATCCGCACCCGGCAAGCGCTTCTCCAGCGACGTAAAGGTCACGGATATGCTCTACAACTGCTATGATATGGCTGTCAAGGGCGAGAGCTTCGACCGCTCCTTCGCAGCGATCGAGGAACGCTTCAACGATATAATCAAGGGCCTCGGCATAGATCTTTCACTCGAGAAGGAATTCTCAAACATCAAGGATGCCTTCGCCCACAGGGCAGGCCGTGACTATGCTGCAAGCCGCGGAGAATATCTTAATTCGATCATACTCGCAAAATTCCTGGGCTTTGAGTTCATCGACCCCGCAGGATATATCCGCTTTGACGAGCAGGGCAGCTTTGACCTTGACACAACAAGAAAGTTCCTCGGCGAGAGACTTGCAGGTGAGGAATATGCTGTAATACCCGGCTTCTACGGCTCCATGCCCAATGATACGATAAAGACATTTGCAAGAGGCGGCTCTGATGTTACGGGCTCTATCGTAGCAAATGCGGTAAGTGCTGTAATATACGAGAACTGGACGGACGTAAGCGGATTCCTCGTAACAAACCCCAACATTGTGAACAATCCCGAGCCCATTACCACCATAACCTACCGTGAGCTCAGAGAGCTTGCATACATGGGCGCAGGAGTATTCGCAGAGGATGCCATATTCCCCGTTAAAAAGGTGAATATCCCCATAAATATCAGAAACACCAACCGTCCCGAGGACAAGGGCACCTTCATAGTATCCGACACTGCCGAGACCAGCAAATATACTATCACAGGCATCGCGGGCAAGAAGGGCTTCTCCGTTATCCAGATCGAAAAGGATATGATGAATTCGGAGATAGGCTTCGGCAAGAATGTTCTGCGTGCACTCGAGAAGAACAACATATGCTTTGAGCATATGCCCTCCGGAATAGACACCATGAGCGTGATCGTCAGCTCGGAAAGCCTCATAGGCAAGGAAAAGGCAGTGCTTGACGAGATAAACTACCGCTGCCACCCCGACAGGATGGAGATAGAGAACAATCTCGCTCTCATCGCCGTTGTGGGCAGAGGTATGAGAAAGACAAGAGGTACTGCGGGCAGACTCTTCTCCGCACTTGCGCACGCAAGGGTCAATGTCAAGATGATCGACCAGGGTTCGTCTGAGCTCAACATAATCATCGGCGTTGAGGAAGAGGATTTTGAAACGGCTATCAGGGCGATATATGATATGTTCGTGCTGACCGTCAAGTGATGAATAATGTAGGCGGGTACTCCCGCCCGGATAAGGACGATGTTCAAGTGGCAAATATACAGGCGCTGTATGATGCATACAGAAAAAATACTATAGATCCGAAGCTCTATGAGAGCTACAATGTCAAGAGAGGACTGCGAAATCCCGACGGTTCGGGCGTTCTTGCAGGCGTTACGGGTATATGCAACGTTCACGGATATGTACTCGATGAGGGCGAAAAGACCGCCGCAGAGGGCAAGCTCATATTCAGAGGCTTTGATATAAACGATCTGGTGGAGGGCGCTCTTGCGGAGAACCGCTTCGGTTATGAGGAAGTGGCATATCTCCTGCTTTCGGGCAAGCTCCCCACCAAGGAGCAGCTCGAGGATTTCAGGGCCCTGCTCGACGAACGCAGAGAGCTTCCTCCCGGATTCTTCGAGGATATGATACTCAAGGCACCCTCCAAGAATATCATGAACAAGCTCTCCCGTTCGGTACTGTCACTCTATTCCTATGACGACACCCCCGACAGCACCACACCCGAGCATGAGGTGGATACAGCTGTATCCATAATATCAAAGATGCCCGTATTCATGGTCAATGCCTATGCGGTAAAGCAGCGCTGCTTCGAGAACGGCACGATGTTCCTGCATCCGCTGATACCCGGGCTTTCGACTTCACAGCTGATTCTTTCTCTTCTGCGCCCCGACAGGCAGTATACCGACGAGGAAGCGAAGATACTCGATATCATGCTCATGCTGCACGCAGAGCACGGCGGCGGAAACAACTCCACCTTTACCTGCCGTGTGCTGTCATCCTCGGGTACAGACCCCTATGCGGCATACTCGGCTGCCATA
>CACZPE010000302.1 GCA_902782875.1 uncultured Ruminococcus sp.
ATGATGATGCATAGGTATATGAGGTGTCGCTTGCACCGAGAAGATAGAGCACGGGCTTCATAAATACATACCCTAAAATGATAAGACACAGCGCACAGGTCAGCAGCAGCTTCACCGAATTTCCGAGTATGCGTTCCGACCGTCCGGTATCCTCACTTCCGTAAGCCATGGAAAAAAGGGGGGTGCCGCCCATTCCGAAAAGGGCGGCAAACGCCGTGATGAAAGTCACTATCGGGAATGTGATGCCCACTCCTGTGAGAGCGGTGCTGTCCCCGCTGTCAAGATGTCCGAGATATATCCTGTCCACAACGTTATAGAGCAGCTGTACAAGATTTGCCAGCATAAGCGGCAGTGCCTGTGCTATGATGATCTTCCATACAGGGCCCTTTGAAAAATCTATATGCGATGATTTTTTAACCGTAATAAACAACTCCTTACTGAAACGGAAGGTTTTACCGTATACTATTATATCATATCCTGAACAAAAGGCAAACACAGATAAACTGATTTGTGCAATGGTTACAAACGGATAGGCTGCAGAGTTAATATAACTGTGCGATAGTACAAATCGTGTAAAAAGACTTGACATACAGGATAAAACATGATATATTGAATACACATTCAACGAATGAAAATTCAACGAAATGAAAGGAAGCCGAGATGACACGAAAGGAACAGAAGGAACTCAGACAGCGTCAGATAGTTTCCAAGGCACTTGAGCTATTCGTCACGAAGGGGTTTACGGAAACAAAGATTTCCGATATTGCAGGCGAGCTCGGGATAAGTGTTGGGCTGCTGTTTCACTATTATGAATCAAAGGAACAGCTTTGCAGGGAACTTGTACAGATGGGGGCTGCGATGTCAAAGAGGCCGGAGACGATAGAATATTCCTCACCGCTCGAATATTTTGAAAAGACGCTCATCGGTCTGTTTGCGGCAGCAAAAGAAAATCCGATGGTATTTCAGATGTTTGTACTGATGAATCAGGCAAGACGGCAGGGGATGCCCGAGGAGATACGCGCTGCAGCACTTACTGCAAATCAGATAGACTTTTCCGCAAAGGTGATAGAGCAGGGCCAGAAGGACGGCAGCATCAGACAGGGTGATCCCAAGGCGCTTTCGTTTGCATTCTGGTGCAGTGTTCAGGGCATCATGGAGCAGCATCTTGTAGCTCCCGAGATCCCGCTTCCCGAAAAGGAATGGCTCATAGACATCATCAGAAACAAACCCTGACAGTTATTATTTGGAGTGGAAAATGATAAAAAGAGGAACAGGCCTGAAAAGCATCGGTGCATTCGGACTGATAGTCAATATTTTTCTGATACTGTTCAGCATATCTGAACTGGTCACATACAAACAAACGGATGCACAGATAATAAAGACGGAAATGAAGACATTTCCGATGCATGTCGGCAGATACAGCGAGGTCCCTGTCAGCGTTGTGAGGTACAAAGTTGATGGCAGAGAGTACGAGGTGACCGTAACAGGCGATATTGAGCAAGACGAGAACGGTCATACCATGATAAGGTATAAGCCCTCGGATCCGTCAGTGTTTCTTGATCCTACGCAGGAAAGACCTGTGAATTCATTCAACAAAGTGACGGGGATCCTTTCACTGCTATTTCTCGCAGCGGGGTGGCTGCTCGATCGTGAAGACGGCTTCGGCTTTTTCGGAAATCCGGTAGAATAAAACAACCAACAGACAAATAAATAAAAAGGAAGGTAAATATCATGAAAAAAATTATAATAATCGGCGGCGGCATTGGCGGACTTTCAGCAGGTATATATGCACTCAAGGCAGGCTATAAGGCAGAGATATATGAGAAGAACCCCGTAGCAGGCGGCGAATGCATGGGCTGGAACAGAAAAGGCCATCATATAGACAACTGTATACACTGGCTCACAGGTACCGATGAGAAAACTTCGCTCTGGCAGGTATGGAACACCATGGGCGCTATCGATAAGGACACGAAGTATGCCGATACCAACAAGTTCTATTCTTCCAGATACAACGGTGTTGAGGCTACTCTGTGGAAGGACCTTGACAAGACCGAAAAGGAGCTTATCGCTATTTCTCCCGAGGATGAGGCTGAGATAAAGAAGTTCATAGAGTATACCAGATATGCAGAAAGCTGTGTTATCCCCGCTGAGAAGCCTATGGATATGATGGGCGTTAAGGACTATATAAATATGGGCAAGTCCATGGCGAATATGCCCAAGGTAATGAAGGAATACGGCAAGATCGATCTTAACGGTCTTGCAGACAGATTCAAGTCTCCTGTGCTCAAGAAGCTTATGACAGACTATCTGCCCTCCAACTATACAGCATATTCCTTCCTTGTATCCTACGGCACCATGACCAGCGGCAACGGCAATATCCCTCTCGAGGGCTCCCTTGCGATGACCAACAGGATAGTAAAGAAGTATAAAGAAATGGGCGGAAAGCTCTTCACAAAGGCTCCCGCAAAGCGCATAATCATCGAGAACGGCACTGCTGTAGGAATAGAGCTCGAAAGCGGCGAGAAGGTATTCGGCGATGAGATCATATCTGCAGTTGATGCAGGATTTCTCTTCAACAAACTGCTCGGCAAGGAATACATGACCGACGAGTGGAAGAAGGCATTTGCCGACAGACAGGCATACCCTATAACAAGCGGATTCCAGGCTGCTTATTCTGTCAATGCCGATTTCTCCGGAGATGATACGATATTCTTTGACTGTGACCCGATAAAGATAGGCGACAGGACCTTTGAGAGGATATATGTCAAGAACTACGGCTATGACAAGAGCTTTGCTCCCGAGGGCAAGGCAGTGCTCCAGATGAATATCCCCCAGACCGATGTTGATTATAAGTTCTGGAAGAGCCTTGACAAGGATGCTTACGAGAAGACAAAGAAAGAGCTCGTTGATACCGTTACAGCAGCTATAGTAAAGCAGTTCCCCGAGCTTGAGGGCAAGATAGAGCTCCTTGACAGCTGGACACCCATAACATACACCAGATACTGCAATGCTTATCACGGTGCATATATGAGCTTTGTTACAACAGTCGGCACAAAGCAGATGAGAGTAAAGGGCACCCTTAAGAACGTAAAGAACTTCTATATGGCAGGTCAGTGGATCATGAGCCCCGGCGGTCTCCCCATTG
>CACZPE010000303.1 GCA_902782875.1 uncultured Ruminococcus sp.
CCGTAACAGTACCCGAGATGCCCGAAAGAGAAGGCTATGTATTCCTGGGCTGGGATAAGGATATCCCCGAAACCATCCCCGAGGAGCTTCTCATAGTGACCGCACAGTGGCAGTGCATCGCTCCCGAAGAGGACGCATCCGCTGAGCAGGAATTCGTCGCAGAAGCAGATCTCGACCTGTACAAGGAAATAACCCTCCAGAAGTTCGGTATGGACATGGGCGATGCCGCATTTGATACCATAGCCCAGGTCGTTCCCGGCAGCAGAGTATTCCTGCAGCCCTTCAAGGAGATATTCCACTGCGCAGCAGAGGATGACGACAGCGATCCTCTGAAGGCAATGGGCAAGAAGCTTGACAACATCGACAACAATATCAAGGAAGTAAAGCAGAAGCTCGACGATCTCAATGCAAAGGTAGATTCCAACACCCAGTGGCTCGCAGAAGCCATGAAGACCAATACGGAACTCAGCATGATCAGAGGCTACTATCAGTCGATGTCACCCGATATAGTAAGGCTCAACAAGGATATACAGGCCATAGAGACCGATCCCAGCCTTACCAAGAGCAAGAAGATGCTCCGTCTGGCTCAGCTTACCGATACCCCTACCTACAGGAACGTATCCGATAACGTATTCAAGATAGGCTGTGCTATGGACAAGAGCAACGAGAACGTATTCGGCAGCATGTTTGATGCACTTTACAAGAGCAGGGCACAGAACAAACTGCTCAGCCTCGAAGCCTACAGGGAAGCATCCGTCATTGCCGATGATCTTACCACACAGTATGTATACGCAGTACTCCTCATGTCCGAGTGTCAGGCAGCCACACAGGCAGTAGACCGTTTTGAGGCCGCTAACATAGAGGAACTCGGCACAGGTGCTGACCTTGCAAACTATCTCCATTTCAAGGAGTTTGACGCATACAGAAAGACATTTGATAACGAAGACTGTGTAAGAGCTCTCATATGCGCTACCAACGGCTATATCGATTTCAAGAACAAGTATGAAAACTCTCACCTTATCAACAACGGTACCGTTGACAGACCCTTCAGCGTAAGTATCGACGGCACAAAGATCACCAAAGATATGTACAGCGCTGACAAGGCAAAGACCAACGCTCTCATAGCAGACTACGTAAGAAAGAACCGTAAGGGCAGTACAATACGCAGCTTCCTCGAGGAAAATGACGTATATGTTCCCCACAATTATTCAGGAACACCCTCGTGGCTGATAGTTGATTCCAACCTGAGATATGAGGACAAGGAAACCGACAGCTTCTGCTGCGTAGTTGAAAGAGAAGTTACCCACAGATACAGACATTATGTCAAGGTTGTGGATATAGATGATCCCTTATGCACAGTACAGGAAATCGGCGTAGACGAATCCTTCGAGAAGAAGTATTATTCCTGGAGCTTTATCTACATCACCTCCGATACATGGGGAGACAGAAACTTCGTACATTATATCGTAGACTTCAAGTTCAGATAAGAAACAGTATAACAGCAATAACAGGATATGATCCTTCACGCGGCAGCCGCATATGCGGCTGCCGCTTTTCCCGTCCCTTAACATAAAAAGCAAAAAAAATATATTGCCGTACAAATAAAAATATGCTATAATATAGGGTGGAATTTTGTAAATACATACCGGAGGGGCATATGGACTGGATACAGGCTGATATATACACGACAACAGCAGGCGTTGAACCCGTCTGCGGCAGACTGCTGAATATAGGCATAACAGGCTTTGTGATAAAGGATGCCAAGGATTTTGAGGATTTCCTTGCTGACAAGACAGGCAACTGGGACTATATAGACGATGATCTTATGAACCTTAAAAACTGCGAGACCACCGTGACCTGCTATCTCACCAACGATCAGCACGGTCTGGAGCAGCTCAGAAGAATAAGAGCCGAAATGGAGGATCTGGCCGCCCTTGACGACGATCTCGAATACGGCAGGCTGTATACACAGCTTGCAAATGTGCGCGAGGAGGACTGGGCAAACAACTGGAAGCAGTATTTCAAGCCCTTCCCCGTAGGACAGAGGCTTGAGGTCAAGCCCTCGTGGGAGCAGTACTCCAATCCCGAGGACAGGATAATACTCGAGATAGACCCCGAATCATCCTTCGGCACGGGTCAGCACAATACCACAAAGCTCTGCCTTGAGCTGGAGGAAAGCTACCTTAAGGAAGGCGACAGGGTGCTCGACCTCGGCTGCGGCAGCGGTATACTCTCCATAGCATCCATACTTCTCGGCGCAGAGAGCGCATACGCTGTGGATATAGACCCGAACAGCGTCAGAATAGCACTGCAGAACGCCGAAAAGAACCATATCCCCTCAGGAAAATACACCGCGGAAGCGGGCAATATCATAGACGACGAAGCTCTGCGTGAGCGCATAGGCACAGGCTATCAGCTCGTGACCGCAAATATCGTCGCTGATGTTATAATTGCAATGTCACCGTATTTTAGCGGCTTTATGGCAGAAGACGGCGTGATAATAATATCCGGCATAATCCTCGAACGCTGCGATGAGGTCATGGACGCCATGGAAAAGGCGGGACTCACAAGAGTTGCCATGAGGACATCAGACGGCTGGGCTGCGGCCGTATTCAAGCGCTGACGGAGGGGCATATGAAGATAATCTATTCATCCGAAAGCAGGATATACTGCATAGAGAACGGCAACAAGACCGAGATCCCCTGTGAGCGCACGGAAAAATACCGTCAGACCGTAGACAGCATCCGCCGCCGCAACGAATGGAAGAGCTCCGGCAAAGGCGCTGCATTCACGGGCAGTGCAAGGAGCTTTGAGGATTCATCCGAAGTGAGAGTCGATCTCACCGGAGTATGCGCATACAACGACAGGATAATCTATTCTCTCAAGCTCGACGAATCATCATGTATATACCACCGCACCGCAGACAGAGCCACAGGCAACGAGGGCCTTATCATATCATCAAATGAGCTGTATTTCGGCAGGAGCGATTTCTATGACGGCAAACTCGCGGTAAGCCTCGGCGGTTCTCCGTCCGAAAGGCATATATGCGTTCTTGAACCGCCTTCATCGGTATATGAGGAATACACCGACGGCGATACCCAGGAACTCGACCCTTACTTTTCAAGATATCACAAGGACAGGATATATTTTTCCGCCTGCGGCAACGCAAGGAACGAATACGGCGCTGTCACCGCCATATCAAACCGCGTCGGCGCATATCTGGATATGGACAGCCGCACGATGACGGAGCTTCTCACAGATGAGAAGTACGATCATATATCCCTCAAGGACGATGCTAACGGCAATCTTTACTATATACGCCAGCCCTATTCTCCCGGCACGGAAAAGTCCGACTTCTCGGTAAAGGATATATTCCTTTTCCCCGTAAGGCTGATAAAGGCCCTCGGCGGATGGCTCAACTTCATGTCCGTAATATGGGGCGGTGAATCCCTCAACGGCAAGGACCCCTCGAATATGCTAAACGAGCGCACAAAGAAACGCAGCGAGCGTGATCTTATCATAGACGGCAATATCATCAAGGCGGAGAAGCTCGCCAAGAAAAACGAGAACGATGAGGACGGCCTGATGCCGCACGAGAGAGTGCTTATAAAGCGTGAGGCCGACGGCGAGGAAACAACTGTCGCCAAGGGCGTGCTTGACTATGCGCTCACGGAGGACGGCGGTATCATATACTCCGACGGACGGTACATAAATATCCTTTCCGCCGACGGCAGCAAGGAAAAGATCAAGGCATATCTCGCAAGAAACATCACGCTGCTATGAGAACAGTCAGTATAGGAAATGTCGTCATCGAACAGTCGGCAGCCCTCGCTCCGATGGCATCTGTTGCAGACAGGGCCTACAGGCTCATATGCAAGGAGCAGGGAGCGGCATATATGGTATCTGAGATGATATCGGCAAAGGGGCTCTGCTACAGCGACCGCAAGACGGAGGAGCTGTGCAGCGTCTTTGACGAGGAGCGCCCCTACGCACTGCAGCTTTTCGGCGAGGACCCGGATTTCTGCGCAAGGGCGGCAGAAAAGCTGATGGCATACGGCCCAGATATAATAGATATCAATATGGGCTGCCCCGTGCCGAAGATAGCAGGCAACGGCAGCGGCAGCGCACTGATGAAGGACCCCGAAAGAGCCTTTGCGATAGCAGAGGCTGTGGTGAAGGCCGTTGATATACCCGTCACCGCAAAGATACGCGCGGGCTGGGATGAGGACAGCATAAACGCGGTATACATAGCACAGGGTCTCGAAAACGCCGGTATATCCGCCGTGACCGTACACGGCCGCACAAAGAAGCAGATGTATCACGGCAGGTCTGACAACGGCATAATAAAGCAGGTAAAGGACGCAGTAAATATACCTGTAATAGGCAACGGCGATGTTGATTCGCCCGAGGCGGCAAAGCGCATGTATGACGAAACAGGCTGCGACCTTGTTATGATAGGCAGGGCAAGCTACGGCGACCCGTGGATATTCAGGCGGGTGCGCGAGTATCTTGACAAGGGCATACTTCTTCCGCCGCCAACGCTTGAAGAACGCCTTGACGCCATGATAAGACAGGCTGAGCTGGCAGTATCCTTCAAGGGCGAGCGCATGGCCATGGCGGAGGCGCGCAGACAATGCGCCTTCTATCTTCACGGCATGAAGGGCGCAGCTGCCTACAGGGGAAAATGCTCTGCGCTCAAGACTCTTGATGATGTAAAACGCCTTGCGGAAGAGATAAGGAACGATAATGACAATACGTGAGATGACTCCCGCTGATGCAGCGGCGGTATATGAGATAGAAAGGCTCTCCTTCCCCGACCCGTGGAGCAGAGAGGGAATAGCATCAGAGCTTGACAACCGCATCGGCATCGCTCTTGCAGCTGAGGAAAACGGGGTGCTCACAGGATATATCTTCGGGGAATGTGACGGCGAGGACGGATATATATCCCATATAGCAGTGGATATATCACACAGGCGCAGGGGTACCGCAGGACAGCTTTTAGCGGCATTTCTCGGGCGCATACCGTCGGGGAGCGTCACCCTTGAAGTAAGAAAGTCAAATACCGCTGCGATATCCTTCTACAAAAGCGCAGGCTTTGAGGAGATAGGTACAAGGAGATCCTTCTACTCCGTCCCCGAAAGGGAGGATGCCGTGGTCATGCGCTTGCAAGCAGATCATTGATACAAAGGTGAAAACATGCTTATACTCGGAATAGAATCCTCATGCGATGAAACTGCCGCTGCGGTATCTCTCGACGGCAGGACGATACTTTCAAACGTGGTATCCACGCAGATAGAGGAGCATAAGAAATTCGGCGGTGTCGTGCCTGAGATAGCATCAAGGCGGCACTGTGAGAATATACTTCCCGTCGTGCAGAAGGCCCTTTCGGATGCGGGCACCGACCTTGACGGCATAGACGCGATAGCCGTGACCTATGCCCCCGGGCTGATAGGTGCACTTCTTGTGGGCACAAGCTTTGCAAAGGGTCTTGCCCTCGCATCGGGAAAGCCGCTTGTACCCGTACATCATATAGCAGGGCATATCGCTTCAAACTATATCGCCCATGCGGAGCTGGAGCCGCCGTATCTGTGCCTTATCGCCAGCGGCGGACACACGATGATAGCAGATGTAAAGGACTATACGAAATTTGAGATACTCGCCCGCACCCATGATGACGCGGCAGGCGAGGCATTCGACAAATGCGCAAGGGTACTGGGCTACCCCTATCCCGGCGGAGTACATATCGACAAGGCGGCGCAGAAGGGCGATATGCATAAGTACAGACTGCCGATACCGAAGGTTGCGGGAAATGAGCTTGATTTCTCATTCAGCGGCCTTAAGACGGCTGTGATAAACATAGCACACAACGCCGCGCAGAAGGGCGAGGAGATAGACGGCGACAGCCTTGCCGCATCATTCCAGTTCACGGCGGCAAAAATGCTCGTGGACAATACCATGGCAGCGGCTGAGCTGACAGGGTATAAAAAAATCGCCCTTGCAGGCGGCGTATCCGCCAATTCGGGCGTGCGTTCGATGCTCGAGGGTGCCTGCAGAAAGCGCGGATATTCGCTGTATATGCCGCCGCTGCATCTGTGCGGCGACAACGGGGCCATGATAGCCTGTCAGGGCTACTATGACTATATCGCAGGCAAAAGGGCGGATATGACCCTCAACGCCGTGGCGACACTGCCGCTGGGCACCGAATCCGACGAATTCTACCGCTGATACCGACATCACACCGCAGAGGAGTTGAATATATGTATTTTCTGATAGTAACAGGCATTTCGGGCGCGGGCAAGTCCGCCACAGCCAATATGCTCGAGGACATAGGCTATTATGTCATAGACAATATCCCGCCCCAGCTGATATGCAAATTTGCTGATATCTGCGTTCAGGCAGGCGAGCAGATGGAAAAGGTGGCGATAGTTACAGATATACGCGGCAGCTTTGCAGATTCCGCATCGACCACAGAGATGACGGGCAATTTCCGCATGGATATAGAGTATCTCAAATGCAAGGGCATAGATGTGCGCATACTCTTTCTCGATGCTCCCGACAATGTGCTTATAAGCCGCTTCAAGGAAACAAGACGTGTTCACCCTCTTGAGAAAAAGGGCCTCACACTGCAGAGTGCGATAAACTCCGAGAGGCTTTTCCTCTCAAAGCTGCGTGAATGTGCGGATTTCTATATCAACACCGACGGTCTGTCCCTTTCCAAGCTCAAGGACAGGATAGCCGAAACATTCCTTGACAATCCCGACGACAGAATGACCGTAAAGGTCACTTCCTTCGGCTTCAAATACGGTATGTGCATGGATGCTGATATCGTGCTCGATGTCAGATGCCTGCCAAACCCGTTCTATATCCCCGAGCTCAAAAACCTCACGGGTCTTGATCACGAGGTAAGTGATTATGTGATGCAGTTTGAGCAGTCCGTTGAGCTTGACCGCAAGATAAAGGACATGATAGACTTCCTCATCCCGCTCTACCGCAACGAGGGCAAATCCTCCCTCGTCATCGCATTCGGCTGTACAGGCGGCAGACACAGGAGCGTGACCTTTGCGGAGAGTATATACTCCTATCTGAGCGACAAGGGCATACGCACAAAGGTAAGCCACCGGGATATAGAGAAATAGGGTATAGGGTTCAGAGTTTAGTTTTTAGAAAAAAAGGGCGCATCAGCGCCCTTTTACTATACCCTTGACCCTATACCCTGAACCCTATAATCTAAATGAATTAGGGAGGAGATCCTCGAGGGTCGAGGTCCTGTCTTTCATTACTATGCGTATGTTATGCTCCGCAAATTCCGAAAGGAACTGCAGGCATATGCCGCAGGGATATGTATCTGTAAGGGTATTCTCTTCGCTTTCGTCAAGAGATCCGCCCGCAACAGCTATCGCGATAAACTTCGTATACCCCTGTGAAACAGCCTTTACAGCGGCGGTGCGCTCTGCGCATATCGTGCCGCCGTAGGATGCATTCTCAACATTACAGCCCGTGAATATCTCTTCCGCGCCGAATTCATCCGCAGCGATGAGAGCCGCTCCCACTCTGAAATAGGAGTAGGGGGAGTACGAAAACTGCCTTGCGCTCTCTGCAAGCTTAAAAAGTTCTCTGTCAGTCATTGCAACCACTCGGCCTTCCCTTGCAGAAATACTCGATATAGCGGTCTATGCATCTTTCAACGATCTCAACTGCAGCCGCCCTGTCCTTTACCTCATCGACAACGGTGGTCTTGCCCTCGAGCTGCTTGTATACAGAGAAGAAATGGGACATCTCCTCGAATTTGTGCGGCGGCAGCTCCTTTAAATCCTGATAGGTGTTGTATGTCGGGTCCTCAAAGGGAACGGCTATGATCTTGTCATCCTTAGCGCCGTCATCTAGCATCGAGATAACGCCTATGGGATAGCATCTTACAAGCGCCATTGAATATATCGGCTCTGAGCAGAGCACAAGCACATCGAGCGGGTCTCCATCCTCGGCATATGTTCTCGGTATAAAGCCGTAGTTCGCAGGATAATGTGTAGAGGTATAGAGAACTCTGTCAAGACGCAGCAGGCCTGTTTTCTTGTCAAGCTCATATTTCATCTTGCTTCCCTTGGGTATCTCTATTACGGAAAAGAAGCTTTCCTTTGTTATGCGGTCGGGTTCTATATCATGCCATATGTTCATGTATATCCTCCATTCAGGGCTGTTTCAAAGCAGCGGCAGATTTACCAATCATTCAACAGTTACCGATTTTGCAAGATTTCTCGGCTTGTCAACATCAAGTCCCTTTGCAACGGATACATAGTATCCCATCAGCTGCAGGGGTATCACCGCAAGGCTTGCGGCAAAGTGCTCATCTATCTTGGGCACATATATGGTGAAGTCCGCGGTATCTTCTATCGCATAGTGGCCGTAGGTGGTAAGGCCCATAAGATATGCGCCTCTCGACTTTACCTCCACCATGTTGCTGACAGTCTTTTCATAGAGGTCGGGCTGTGTCAGCGAGCTTATAACGAGCACTCCGTCCTCGATAAGGCTGATGGTGCCGTGCTTGAGCTCACCTGCTGCGTATGCCTCGGAATGGATATAGCTTATCTCCTTCATCTTGACGCTGCCCTCAAGGCATATTGCGTAGTCAACTCCCCTGCCTATGAAGAATATATCCTTCGCTGCGGAGAATTTATTTGCAAACCACTGTATGCGCTCCTTGTCGGAGAGTATCTTCTCTATCTTGTCGGGTATAGTTTCAAGCTCTGCGATATATCCGCTGTACTGCTCATCGGTGATAGTGCCTCTTACCCTTGCAAATTCAATAGCTATGGTATAGGCAACGATAAGCTGTGCGCTGTATGCCTTTGTTGTGGCAACGGATATCTCGGGACCTGCAAGGGTATAGATAACGCTGTCTGCATCCCTTGCAATGGACGAGCCCACAACATTTACTATACCGAGAGTCTTCACGCCCATAGCCTTGGCTATATTCATAGCCTCGCGGCTGTCGGCGGTCTCGCCCGACTGGGATATGATTATTACAAGGCCCTTGGGGTCGAGCAGGAGCTTACGGTATCTGAACTCTGATGCAAGCTCTACTCTTACGGGGATATGAGCCAGGTCCTCTATGACGTACTGTGCACACATGCCCACGTGCCATGCGGAGCCGCAGGCTACGATATATATCTGCGATATATCCTTTATCTCGTCCTCGGTAAGGCCTGCCTGTGAGAGATCGATCTTTCCGTCCTTGACGATAGAAGTGAGAGTATCACGCACAGCGCGGGGCTGCTCGTGTATCTCCTTTATCATGAAATGTTCGTAGCCGCCCTTTTCTGCCGCCTCGGTGTCCCATTCGATGGTGACGCTCTGCTTCTCTATCTCCTCGCTGTCGATGGTATAGAATACAGCCTTGCCGGGAGTGAGCCTTGCAAATTCAAGATTGTCTATGTAGTATACATTTCTTGTGTACTTGAGTATGGCGGGAACATCGGATGCGATATAGGTATCGGTATCGGTCACGCCGATTATCATGGGGCTGTCTTTTCTTGC
>CACZPE010000304.1 GCA_902782875.1 uncultured Ruminococcus sp.
AGCTGCTATGTATACTGATATGGATTATACACAGAAGGTAAGAGAGATATTCTCCCGCCGTGAATCCCCTCCGCTGTGCTGTGTGCAGAGCTTCGGCTGCCAGCAGAACGTTGCCGACGGCGAACGCATCACGGGCATGCTCTGTGATATGGGCTGCGGCATAGCTCCGGACATATCCGGGGCGGATATAGTGATACTCAACACCTGTGCTGTGCGTGAGAATGCAGAACAGAGGGTATACGGGATAATCGGCGAGCTCAAGCATCTCAAGGAAAACAACCCCGCCGCCGTTATCGGCATATGCGGATGTATGGCGCAGGAAAAGGGAACGGTAGACAAAATAAAGCGTTCCTACCGCCATGTTGATCTGGTATTCGGAACATTTGCCACAGCCGAGCTCCCGAGGCTGCTTTACGAGGTACTGACGGAGAGACGTTTTGCCGTCGATACCGAGGAGAGGGCAGGCGAATGTCCCGAGAATATCCCCGTAGTACGCTCGTGCTCGTACAAGGCGGGAGTATCCATAATGTACGGCTGCAATAATTTCTGCTCATTCTGCATAGTACCCTATGTAAGGGGCAGGGAGCGCAGCAGACGTCCCGACAGTATCATAGAGGAAATAAAGGTACTTGCGGACAGCGGCTGCAAGGAGATCATGCTTCTCGGTCAGAATGTCAATTCCTACGGCAGAGGGCTTGATGAAAAGATAGACTTCCCGGAGCTGCTCAGACGTATAGATGCCGTTGACGGCGATTTCAGGATAAGATTCATGTCGCCGCACCCGAAGGATGCGACGAAGGAATTCTTTGATGTGATAGCCCAGAGCAGAAAGATAGCAAAGAGCGTGCATCTTCCGCTGCAGTCTGGTAGCAATGAGATACTCAGGCGTATGCACAGGAGCTATACCGCCGAAAAGTATATGGACATGGTGGAGTATGCAAGAAAGGTCATGCCCGGCCTGTCGATAACGACCGATATCATAGTGGGCTTCCCCGATGAGAGCAGGGAGGATTTTGAGCAGACACTCGATATCATGCGCCGCGTGAGGTATGACAATATCTACTCGTTCATATACTCAAAGCGCACAGGGACGAAAGCCGCGGATATGCCCGACAGTATATCCGACAAGGAAAAGTCCGAACGCATGGGTGAGCTTCTTGCACTGCAGAGGAGCATAACCGAGGAAAGCTACAGGCGTTTCGAGGGACAGACATTCGATGTGCTGTTTGACGGCACCTACAAGGATACATTCATCAGCGGAAAAAGCGATGAATTCATAATCACGCTCGTTAAGGGCGAGCCTTCGCTGATAGGCACCATGCGCCGCGTAAAGGTCACAAAGGCGCACAACTGGGCGGTCGAGGGCGAACTTATCTGATAAAGGAGAACGGATATGGATATAATACAGCTTACCAGAGAGCTCGGAAAGGCTCTGCAGCAGGATCAGAGGTATATAAGCTATTCTGCTGCCAAAAAGGCAAACGACGATGACGAGGGCCTTCAGAAGAAGATATCGGAGTTTCACTCCGTTCAGATGGAGTCAAGAGCCCTCTCCCAGGCAGGCGGCGACCGTGATGAGATACAGAAGCTCAACACCCGTCTTACCGCACTGTATAATGAGATCACTGCCAATCCGAACATGATAGCCTTTGAGAAGGCAAGAGAGGATATGGACAGCGTGCTCGAGAGCATAAACTTCATCATCACAAGCGCTGCCAACGGCAACGACCCGATGACATGCCCCGAAACTCCTCCTCCGTCCTGCGGCGGAAGCTGCTCGGGCTGCTCCGGATGCGGCTGATAAAGCTACAGTTTTTGAGACGGCACCAATACCGTCTGATATGATACCATAAAACATACGGAATGAGGATAAAATGAACGTGGACCGCAGTACACTGTCGCCGATGATGCAGCAGTATTTCGAGATAAAGGATAAATACCCCGGGCATATACTGTTTTTCAGGCTCGGCGATTTCTATGAGATGTTCTTTGATGATGCTGTAGTTGTGTCAAAGGCGCTCGAGCTGACACTTACAGGCCGTGACTGCGGACAGGAGGAGCGCGCGCCTATGTGCGGCGTTCCTTATCATGCGTGTGATGTTTATCTGAAAAAGCTGATAGATCTGGGCTTCAGGGTCGCTATATGCGAGCAGATGGAGGATCCTAAGCTGGTCAAGGGCCTTGTAAAGCGTGATGTCATAAGGATAGTCACTCCCGGCACGCTGACGGATTCAAAGCTGCTTCAGGATGACAGGAACAATTTCATAGCTGCACTGTATCTGGGTGCGGATGATGCTTCGGTGTGCTTTGCGGATATTTCCACGGGCACAGCGGAGCTGTTTGTGCATCACGGGCTCAAGGACGCGCTCAAAGCCCTGCCAAATGAGCTCTCGCGCTTTTCACCCGCTGAGCTGCTGGTGAATACCCGAGCAAAGGCTCAGAGCAGCCTTATGGCCTTTGTACATGAAAGGCTGGGGCTTACCGAGACGCTCATTTCCGACGGTATGTTCTCGCCCGAAGAGAATGAGCCGCTGCTGCTCGCACAGTTTTCCGCACAAAGTGTTTCCGACCTCGGGGTATCGCCTGATGATGAGGTGTCTCTCTCTGCACTGTGCGGGCTTTTCTATTATATCTGCGATACTCAGAGAGCGGCGGTTGGGCGCTTCACGGAGCTTAAGGTATATGCCGACAAGCGGTTCATGGAGCTTGATATGACCGCAAGGAGAAACCTTGAACTCTCGGAGACCATGCGCAGCAAGGAAAAGAAGGGATCTCTGCTGTGGGTGCTTGATCATACCAGGACTTCTATGGGCAAGAGGCTTCTCAAGGCTTATACAGAGCAGCCGCTGATAAAGCCCAATGTGATAATAGACAGGCTCGGCGCGGTGGAGGAGCTGGTATCCGACGTGGTTATGCTCAATGAGGTGCAGACCGCCCTTGCGGGAGTATACGACCTTGAAAGGCTCATGACAAAGGTCATGTACAAGAGCGCCACTCCGAGAGATATAAGAGCCCTTGCACAGACTGCGGGAACGATGCCGCAGATAAAGTCGCTGATAGCTGATGTGCAGTCGCCTCTGCTGAGGTCTCTGCGGGATAATATGCATGAGCTGAGGGAGATATACTCCCTTGTGAACAACGCCATCACCGATGATCCGCCGCAGATGCTCAAGGACGGCGGAGTTATCAGGGACGGCTTCAACGAGGAGCTCGACCGTCTGAGGGATATCATCAAGAACGGAAAGAGCATACTCACCGGGATTGAGGAAAGAGAGAAGGAACGCACGGGCATAAAGAGCCTTAAAATAGGCTATAACAGGGTGTTCGGATATTATATCGAGGTCACGAAGTCCTACTACTCCCTTGTGCCGCCCGAGTATATAAGAAAGCAGACGCTGGCAAACGCTGAGAGATACATCACGGATGAACTGAAAAAGGCCGAGGATGATATGACTCATGCGAATGAACGCAGCCTTGCGCTTGAAAGCGAGATATTCACTGAGGTCAGGGACTTCATTGCATCAAAGCTTGAGGAGGTGCAGTCCACCGCTCAGTCGGTGGCAGCGCTCGACGTGCTCTGCTCATTTGCGGATATATCGCTCAGAAACCGCTATACCAGACCTGATATAGCGATAGACGGGGTTATAGACATAAAAGCGGGCAGACATCCCGTTGTTGAACAGATGATACAGAGCGAGGCCTATGTGCCCAATGATGTATATCTCGATATGAACGACAACCGCATGGCGATAATCACAGGCCCCAATATGGCGGGTAAATCGACGTATATGCGACAGACCGCGCTTATCGTCATTATGGCTCAGATAGGCTGCTTTGTGCCTGCAGACAGCGCCCATATCACTATA
>CACZPE010000305.1 GCA_902782875.1 uncultured Ruminococcus sp.
ATCAGCAGACCTGCGAGTATTATAAGGAGTACTGCTAAAACAGATGTTTTTATCTTCATATATCATACCGATGAAAGCATAACGAGAAGCGGCAGCGTAAGTGCTGACAGCAGGGTAGTCGATGCGAATATCACCGCTGCCATTTCTGCGTTTTTGTTGAATTTGAGTGAGAACATCGTTCCCGTAGCCGCTGCAGGACAGCCTGCGGCGCACAGTACAGTCATGAACACCGTATGCGGCAGAGGGAAGAAGCGGAATATCCCCCAGAAAAGCAGGGGGCATACAACAAGCCTCAGTGCGATGGCAAGGTATACGTTTTTGTTCTCTATGTGCTGTCTTATATCCGTCAGGCTTATGGTGACGCCTGCGCATATCATGGCAAGGGGAGTGTTGCATTCAGAAATATAGTTTGCAGCCGATGACAAAAGCCCGCCCGAGAAGGACAGCGCATCATATAGCGGTGCAGCAGCATCCTTGACCCACAGGGGTATCTCATCAAGGCGAAATCCCGTCACATAGCTGATAAGTCCGAGTATAACAGCGATTATCGAAGGCGATGTGATTATCTTTTTTAGCGATACCGAGCCGTCCTTTTTAAATGAAGATACGCCCTGTGTCCATACGAAGATATTGAATATTGTCAGATATCCCGTGAGGTAAAGCACGCCCTCCGCACCGAAAAGTCCTCTGATAAGAGGTATGCCCATAAATCCGCAGTTAGAGTATATTGCCGAAAACCTTGTGATGACAGAATCATCCGAGCTGTCTCTTAGAAAGACGATCTTCAGCAGTATAAGCATCAGGATGTATGAGCAAAGAGCAAGGCCTGTCGCAATGCCGAGCCCTTTGAGAAGCTCGATGTCGAAGGCCTGCTGATAAGACATGAATATCAGCACGGGATTTACGATGTCAAGAACAAAGGACGACAGCTTTGAGTTTGTCTGTTTGTCGATGATCTTTGTCCTGCCGCATATAAATCCCACGCCGACAAGGATAAACATTATGATTATCTGTTTTATGCAGATAAGTGATAGTGACATTATAGTTCAGTTCCGTTCTGTCAGGTAGTTTTTTTACTTTTTGCAAAGTTGTAGATATAGAATGTGATCAGTCTGAGTATGAGCATAAGCATGACAGTAGGCAGGGAGTACATTTCCATACCGTTTGTCATGGCTCTGCCGAACATGCCGATATGCAGGAAGAAGGCTGCTATATATTCAAGCCAGCAGAGAGAGAACAGATACGATCCCGCCGAGAGAACATCGCCGAAGGTGAGTACCATGAATGATACAGATACCGCCAGCAGTACGAGATTTACAAGTGTGACTGCATTGCTGCTGACAAGCTCATCATTCAGCAGTGCGGCGATGATGTTGTATCTGCAGAATATGATATAGACAAAGTACAGCAGCGAGCACACGAATACTGCCACGCGGTCGCTGATGTATGACCACAGCATATGAAAGAGATATCCGAATATGACTATGGCAGGAAGAAGTCCTTCATCGCACGAATAACACAGCCCGTCCATGAAATTACCGTCGGGTGTGTTGCAGAATCTTATATTGTCTGTAGACCACATTATATATATCGGTATGGCATATATCAGCAGTGCCGATGTGAATCCGACAATGATGCTCTCTCCGATATTCCCCATAGAGAAGAATGACGGCTTGTTATGCTCTCCGAAATATATCATTGCAAGTGTAAGGAGTGCTGCGACCAGAGACGGAATCAGCCTGTCGAGCGGAGCGGCAAGGAACCGTTCGCAGGCGATCTTGGTGCCTGCCACTGCTGCTGCATAGAAGAGTATTTTCAGTGCAGTGACTATTGTAAATCGTCTGTTATCCACGTCTGTTTGTCCTCTTTTTGTTTTTCGGAGCTGTGATCTTGGATCTCAGCTTGTTTACCTGTGCGGTTAATTCTCCGTGTGCATTGTATCTGTCAAAGCTTTTGTCGGCTATTTCCTTTGCGCGGGCAGTCATATCAAGTCTCAGAAAGGTCTTGACTATGCAGATATCCGCCATGAGAGTAGCTCTCGGGTCGGGATACGACAGAAGCTTTACAAATACCGTGACAGCATTCTCATAGCGGTGACTGATATGCTCGCTTATGCCGATGGTACGGCGCATCTGCAGTGAATCACCCTTGAGAGCGATGTCGTTGTATTCCTCATAGACAGTTTTTACTTCTGAAAACCTGTCCAGGAGAAAGAGACAAAGAATATAGTTATTCACAAATATAGAGGCTATATCTTTTGGTACTGCCCTTGCGTCGGTCTGAGAAAATACTTCGGCCGATGCTGCAAGATCCCCTTTGAATAGCAGTCCCTGTGCTTTGAGGGCCATGCCCTCGGCGGCTTTCTTTTTACCTGCCCCCTGAATCGTCTCGTCGAGTATCTCAATATATCTGTCATCATATCCATGCTCCGCAAGATACTGCGCGGCAGCTGCATATGTGCCCGACAAGCCGAGAAAGCCTTTTATGGTTTCTTTCAGAGCCATATCTGTTCCTTCCGGAATTACTTCCGATATTTTATCTTCACATACAGTGACAGCCCCATGCACAGTATGAGCCATACACCGAGGAATACATGTATAAGCGCAGTTGCTGTATCATATCCGCCGAATATTGCTATATAGAAGCAGTAGCCGCCTGCGAAAAGATACATCACCAGCTTGAACCATCTTATTATCTCCTCCGCATATTCCTTTCGTTCTTCAACAGGGGAGCGGAGCACCTTTATTATGCTGACAAAGTCGATGGCAGGACCTATGAACAGCATCAGGAGTATCGCATCATATATATATCCGAGAGAAAAAATATCAGTCATCAGGATCACCACTGAGTATGTCAAGTGCCTTGAGCAGCTGGGCATCAAGCACGAGTGCCTCGTCTGTAGTCATAGCTGAGATATCGGTGCCCTCAGGCAGAGATACCGGTATATCGGGATTTATTCCCGATTCGTATATATCCTCGCCGCTTTCTGTTGAAAGCGCTGCGACAGAGAGCATGACCACCGAACCGTCCGAGCATATGTACGGCGACTGAAGTCTGCCGTTGCCCATTGACGCTGTGCCTATGACAGTCGCCCCGGCGTAGTCATGCAGGCACAGTGCCATATATTCCGCCATATTGCCGGTGCCGCCGTTTATAAGAACGCACATGGGCATTTTTATCGATTCAGCCTCGGTGAATACCGCTATCTGCTCTGAGGTGCCGTTTTTGTACACCGCATTGACACAGCCTCTGCCGAGGATATGATCGGTGATCTTTTCAAACAGCACGGGATCGTCAAAATCGAGATCTCTCAGGTCTATCACAAGATTTTCCGCTCCAAGGGATACAAGATCCTCAAGACGGGTCTTGAGCTGAGTTTCGGTCTTTTCCGTGACATCAGAGATGCGTATGCAGCCGGTCTTGTTTATAAGTCGGCCTGTTACGCTTATATGCTCGCTTACGCGGGAGATAACGTCATAGTCTATGAAGTTTGTACCATCTTCGGCAGTCACGCGCTTTATGTACAGCTTGACTCTTGTGCCCTCGGTACATCTGAACAGTGATACCGCCTCGTCGTATCCGCCCTCAAAGGCGATTACGTCGGTATTGTTCACGGCGGTGATGATGTCCCCTGCAAGAAGACCTGCTTCCTCGGCGGCACCGCCTATCTCTACGTTCTTTATGCGGATATATCCGCCGGGCTCACGTTCGTATTCAAATCCGAGCCCCTCTATAATACCCTGTCGGGAAGCCTGCTTTTCGGCATATTCCTCTGCGGTCATATAGGATGCGAATTTATCGCCTATACCGGAGATATATCCGTCTACCATGCCCTCTATGAGGGTATTTTCTTCTATATCGTCCACATAATGGGTGCGGATATAGGTATCTATCTCGGAGAGCTTGCTGTAAAACTCCTGTTTTTCGTTTACGTTTGATATCTTTTTGTTGAATTTATCGAGAGTATAATTACTGGTCACCACGAATGAAGCGGCGGCAGTGATAGCCATCAGTCCGATGGTTATTCCCAAAGGGATTTTTTTCATATAGCACCTCTGATACTTACATTCTATTTTAGTATAACTGAATATCATAAAAAAAACAATATAATTATGTGAACTTTTGAACAAAGATGCCCTTATGAATACACATAAGGGCATGCTGTTACATACTTACATAGTTGAGGGGATTGGTGTGTTCACCGTTGACTCTGACTTCAAAATGACAGTGGTTTCCGTATGCCTGACCGGTGCAGCCGATATATCCGATCGTCTGTCCCTGTTCTACATAGTCTCCCACATTTACCGTACATTCGCTCATATGAGCGTACAGTGTTGCGATCTTTCC
>CACZPE010000306.1 GCA_902782875.1 uncultured Ruminococcus sp.
AATAGGCCATCCGGGCAAGAGCGCAGAGGTAAACCTTTCACCTAATAATTACGATTACGGAAAATGGGTATCCGATGTCATAGATGCCCTCGGATACAAGAGCATATCCTGCTTCGGCGGTTCCTTCGGGGCAGGCGTTATAGTCAAGACACTTTGTACGGCACCTCAGAAAATAAAGAGAGCCGCGGTGCTTATCCCCTCGGGGATAAGCAATGCCCCCGCGATAAACAGCATATCCATGCTTGTGCCGATGATAATGTATCAGATAACCCATAGGGACAAGTGGCTCATAAAGACATTCATGCCGCTTGCCATAAATGAAGACAATATCACCGATGATATCCTTGAGATGTCAAAGCTCAGCATAAAGTACACAAAGGTAAAGACAGGCATGCCCTCGGATGCAGATGCGGATAAGCTGGCACAGTACACTAATCCCCTGCTTGTTATGGCTGCGGAAAAGGACTGCCTTTTCCCAGCGGACAGGGTGCTGCCGCGCATAAGAAAGATACTCCCGCTCAGTAAGACTTATCTTATAAAGAACAGAGGACATATGCATTTTCTTACTGATGAAGAAAAGCTGATGATAACAAATTTTCTGGAAGGGTGACAGTATGTTTTCCGACAAGATAGAGGGCATAGAAAAGCTGAAGGCGGTCATTCCCGAGGATATGCAGCACTGGTATCTGTTCGGGCGGCATTTGTCAGAGCTTCATTTCAGGTCTGACTATGATAAGTACGGCGACGAGATACGCTGTATAGATATGCTGTTCACCGACAGCGAAGAAAGATACCGTATAAAGCTGTGCCTTTACAATGTGGTCGGTCAGATCGGCTTTGATGTGGTGAACGGCTTTTTCTCGGGACTTGAAATAGAATATGTCTGGGACTGGGGATATGAGAAGGGCAGGAACTTTCACATATATTCCGCTGAACAGGATATAGAGATCGGGATGTACTGCGAGAGGATAACGGCAGAGATACTGTGACAAGGAGAACCTATGGAACTTCGGTGTGTATGGACAGACGGGAATAACGAAATTTTCAGATATTTTTATCAGATAACAGAGGACTATTACAGCTCTCTTGTGGGCGGTGCGGAAAACCGCCGCGGATTCATACCGTATAATCTGTCGTCGGATATCGGTGATGTGCTGCTGGTATTCTGCGGTGATATCCCTGCGGGCTGCGCGGGGCTTAAGAGATATTCCCACGATGCTGCGGAAATAAAGCGGGTATGGGTAGAGCCTGATTTCCGCGGGAACGGCATAGCGACCCGGATGATGCAGCTTATCGAGGCAAAGGCTTTGGAAAGCGGCTATAAAAGGACCATACTCCAGACAAGAGAGATAATGCGCGATGCGGTCGGGCTTTATGAACGTCTCGGCTATATAAGAACTGACAACTATCCGCCGTATGACAAACTTGACGGGGCGGTGTGCTTCGCAAAAGAACTGTAAAAGGGAGTGCTTCATATGAGTACACTCTATGTATCCGACCTGGACGGCACGCTTCTCAGAAGTGATGAGAAAACATCGGAGTATACCAACAGCGTCATAAACAGGCTCACAGACAAGGGGATGATATTCTCATACGCCACCGCACGCTCGCTTATCACCGCAAAAAAGGTCACACAGGGACTTACCGCAAGGATACCGCTGATAGTATACAACGGTGCATTCGTCATTGACAACGCGACGGGCAATACACTGCTTGAAAGCTGCTTTGACTCAGGTGTGACAGATCTGCTTGACGATCTTTTCGGGAATGGGATATACCCGATAGTATATGCATTCATAGACGGCGCTGAGAAGTTCTCGTTCGTACCGTCTATGTGCACACACGGAATGAATCTTTTCATAGACAGCAGAAACGGTGATATACGCACAAATCCCGTTGATGCTCCCGATATGCTCAAGCGCGGCAGGATATTCTATATAACCTGTATAGACACGCCCTCAAAGCTTGAACCGCTATATGAGAAGTACCGCGATAACTATCACTGCGTATATCAGACGGATATCTACACAAAGGAACAGTGGCTGGAGATAATGCCGAAGGAAACATCAAAGGCAAATGCAATAACAAGGCTGAAAGAGCTCCTTGGCTGTGACAGGGTGACAGCATTCGGCGATGGAAAGAACGACTTGGATATGTTCGGGCTTGCAGATGAAGCCTATGCGGTATCAAACGCCGTCGATGAGCTCAAAGCGGTGTCTTCGGCAGTGATAGGCAGCAATGATGAAGACGGCGTGGCAAGATGGCTTGAGGAAAACTACATATGATAAAGGCACTTTTTCTTGATTTTTACGGCACTATAGTCCATGAGGACGGAGAGGTCATAAAAAAGATCTCACAGATAATATACGACACGGGAAATGCAGATGATATCTCAGACATCGGGCGATACTGGTGGGAGGAGTTTCAGAAGTCATTCACCGCTTCACACGGTGACAGCTTTAGCACGCAGAGAGAGCTTGAATACCGCTCTCTGAAAGACACGATATCGCATTTCGGTTCATCCGCAGATGCGGCGG
>CACZPE010000307.1 GCA_902782875.1 uncultured Ruminococcus sp.
AGAACATGAAGCTCATATCAGTCGCTTTTCTTGTGTCAAAGGATGACAGATCAAGAGAAGTGAGCGAGCGGCAGTTGCCGAACATGCCTGCCATATTCATGACATTCCCTGTCTTGAACTTGGTAAGATCCATAGACTTCAGAGCATAGTCGTCAAAGAACATATCCTCCATTGTCTCGGCAGCAGATGTATCAAGATATGTAAAATTCTTGATGTCCACGACGTTTGGCAGATAATGGAACATTGCCTCTGCCTTCTTTGTGGTATAGGCGCTGCCGCTGAAGTTGACATGTTCTGCTTCATTATGATCCGGGAATACCAGCTCTTTTCCGGAATCCGGCAGTTCACCGAGGAGATTGATAGTCTTTGTGCTGCTGTTCCAAGAATATCGTTGGATCTCATACTCATACTCGACATCGAACAATCCGTCTGCGGTCTTGTCATCTTCATAAAGATCTTCTTCATCAAGATGCACAGAGTATCCCGGAGCGATATCCGCGCTCTCCTCCGAAGTGTCGTCTTCATCCTCCTCTTCTTCCGTATCATCGAGCCTTACAAAGATGTCTGATACATCCGTGCTCAGCTGATCTGCATATACGGGCGTCATAGTGCTTGTGAACATTGCGAGCGCCGCAAGCAGCGCTGTAAGTCTTAGTTTGCCTTTCATGATCATACCTCCCTTATTTTGATTATATCATGATTTTTACTTTCATGATACTGGCATATATATCGTAATGCTGAAAAAACTGTGAATGATATGAAGAATTCGGTTTACACTATCAGCAGGCTGAGCCTACACCCACCCTTGGCATTGTTTTGAATGTGAGGACATAGAAATCTGACTTGTTTATTGTATTTATCCATTTAGATCTAAAACACAAGCAGGCTGAGCCTGCAGCGCCGTTTGCATTACTTTGTTTGTACAGACATAGAAATTTGTCGTATCTATTGTATTTATCTATATAATATGTTATAATATACTATATTTTCAGCGTCACAGGCAATGGGAGGCAAAGATATGGGCGAATACTTTGATTGGGTGAATATCGACAAAAAGGAATATCTTTGCCCTGCCGACTTTGATCTGGGCTCAAAGCGCTTTGAATCCATGCAGGCGGAGAATGCTTTGCTCAGGGCACTCAGAGAACTGCTGAGTCAAAGCTGGGCGGGTGACAGGCTCATATTTCTTGGTGATGAGTGTTTAGGTACGGAATACTCCGTCAGCAATACCGCACTTGATATCATCATCGCAGATGCACATGAATATGAGGACGGTTATCTGTACGACGGCATATATGAGAGATACAGGAATGTCTCGGCGCTGTTTGCGGCCGCCGAGAATGATGTCAGGCGTGATATAGGATATTACCTCGAGGATGTACAGAACGGCAGCGCGGATGCCATCAATGAGTATGGTATAGATATATCCGATCCGTACCGCGGACTGTTTGTCAGACAGGGTGCGTCATACGTCTACACCCTCGATCACACCAAGCGATGCGCCTACTCACTTGCACAGACCAAGGTGCTTTATTCCGACGGTACAGCGGCTAAGAATACCGACCCGCTGCCGTGGCTGATGGGCTACGGGCGCAGCCTTGACCCGGGCATATGGCTCGGTGATGCTGTCGGCGTTAGCGATGTACTGCCGCAGGGCTATGAGCTGCTGCGTGAGATACAGCTTGACTGGTGTATAAGGTAACGATCAATGAAAGCGGTGGATAATGGAATATCTTGATATAGTTGATGAGAACGGCACTCCTGTGGGTGAGACCGTTTCCCGCGAGGATGCCCACAGATATGGCATACTGCACCGCACAGCCCATGTATGGATAGTGCGGAAAGAAGACGGCAGGACACAGGTGCTTCTGCAAAAGAGGAGCATAAACAAGGAGTCCTACCCGGGGATGTATGATACATCCTCCGCAGGGCATATACCCGCAGGGGAGGAGCCGCTTCCCTCTGCTGTAAGGGAGCTGAAAGAGGAACTCGGCATAGATGCGGATGAGACGCAGCTCAGATACACAGGCACATTCCGTATACAGTACGAAAAGATGTTCCACGGCAAACTGTTCAAAGACAATGAGATAACACGGGTGTATCTGTATGATGCACCGGTCGATGCGGACGATCTTGTGCTGCAGTCTTCCGAGGTGGAGTCTGTCGCATGGTTCGACATAGATGAGGTATGGGATGAGATACAGCACTGCCGTGACAGATTCTGCGTCCCCACAGACGGACTGAGACTGCTCAGGGAATACATAAACAAAGGAGAAACACTATGACTATCGAAGAATTCCGAGAAAAGGCAAAGGATGAGGAATACGCTCCCGGATGGGATGAGATAGAGGCAGGCTTTACGGAGGTCTACGGCGATGCAGAGCCGTCTCACTATGGCACGACCATCACGAGCCGTGCAATGTTCGGCGGCAATGAGTATCTTGACGGATTCAGCATATTCACATCCGATAAGGGCTACAGCCATATCGTGACCTTCGGTATGAGCGAGCTGTACGCCGATGAGGAATCATTCGGCGGGGAGTACAGCAAGTGGGGCTATGAAATGACCATGAAGCTGAAAGATACAGCGCCGCAGAACTG
>CACZPE010000308.1 GCA_902782875.1 uncultured Ruminococcus sp.
GAGGATATACGCAGAAAAGTGGAATTTCTTGAGCGCATGGGTGCGATACAGAAAAGCGGTTTCTCCGCATCCGCAAAGTGCGGATGCGGCGGCGACTGCTGCGGCTGTGAAAGCGCCGCTGCATGTAAAGGATGCATCCCTCAGAACGCCTCGCAGAATATGGGAGAGATATGGGAAATAAAGCATATATGATATAAAAATGCTCTGCATACCTTGTGAGGATATGCAGAGCATAAATATATGCTGTATTATATGACCGAAAACACAAAGGCCAGCACAAAACACAGTATCAGCATAAATATACACTGACCCAACTGCTGTTTGCGGTTGTAGCCGAACTGCTTCCATCCTTTGCATCCTTCCGTTTCGGGGAAGAAGTGCTGGAAAAAATGAGTCCTGGTCAGCAGAAAATAGTCAAGTGCGATTATGTCGAATGCCTTCACACCGAACGATATGATCAGAAAACGCAAAAGAAACTGTCCGAATGTGAAACCGTTGTTTCTGCCGTCTATTCCGCCTGCGACAAATGTGCCGCAGAACATGATACACAGGATTATGACAATGATACCGCCGATGATCCTCGGTGCTTTGGGCTTGTGGTCTGTCTCGTCAAGACGGGGCTTAAGCCTTTCCTGTACATCTTCGGGAAAGTTTTTCACAAGCCCTCTGTACGGCATGAAGACAGTTGCTGCGAGTATCATCATAAAAAGAATGACCATATTCGCAATCGTGAGTATAATAGTTGTCAGCATTATCATCATCCTGTGTTACTGGTTTTATGTCAGATCATTGGCAGCATTCGGACAATACGCTTTTCAGAGCGGATGCACTTGCGTTGTGTATCCTTTCCACCCTGAAATTCTGCTTCTGAGCCTTCCGCGTTACTATATTCGCCATTTTGTGAGAACAGGTATTTGTGAATACCACGACAAGATCGGGACTGCCCAGCTTGTTCTCAAAGTCTGCCGGCATCTGTGTGAATACCTTTGCCCTGCAGTTGAAGCCTTTGCATATCTCCCTGTATCTGCAGGCCATACAGTCATTGCCGCCTACAACTACGATGTTCATGATTATTCAGAAAGTGCTTTTCCGAGGTTTCTGCACTCGGAAAGGATATCGTCGCCGGGAGTGAGGTTTGCTATGATACCTGCATCATTGACAAGTACAGCGCCTGCGGCTCTTACTCTGTCTTCCCATTTTCTCATCCACTCACCGTCGCCCCAGTCATAGGAACCGAAAAGAAGTATCTTCTTTCCGCTGATAGAGCCTTCTATGCCTGTGAAGAAGGGCTCAAACTCGTCCTCCTCGAGAACCTCGTCGCCCATTGCAGGGCATCCGAGAGCAAGTGATGTGTATTCATCGATATTTCCGCTGAAATCAGATACTCTTACTGCCTCAACTCCTGCTCCCTCTGCGACTGCGCTGGCCATAGCCTCGGTATTTCCCGTTGCGCTCCAATAGATTACTGCTGTCATAATATCCTCCTTGTATGAGGGCCCGCGTTATGAACGGATACCCCGGTGTATGTAATTATTGATAAAAGTTAGGATAGGGTAACTATATTTAACTTAAAAAGTTAGCTAATGCTAACTTACTATATTATAATATTTTCTTTTTTGTTTGTCAAGTCTTTTTTTGAAAAAAATGGATTTTGCATATTATCTGCTGAATTCCGTGAAATATACGTTGGCATTTACTCAAAAAACTCTTGACAAAAGACACGGTCGGTGATATAATGATTAAGGTTAGCAGGTACTAACATCGCGAATATATCAATAGCAGGCTTCCTCGGGCATGATGTGCGATATTGCCCGAAAAGAGCCTGCACTGCCAATAATGTGAGAGATCACGTTAAATAAATGCCGTCTGACGGCAGAAGGAGATCAACTATGGACTATTTGGAGATTGAAAAGGTTATCGGGCGTGAAATACTTGATTCACGCGGAAACCCGACTGTTGAAGCAGAGGTTACTCTTGCAGACGGGACCGTGGCAAGGGGTACTGCTCCCAGCGGAGCATCAACAGGCGAATTTGAAGCACTTGAGCTTCGCGACGGCGACAAGGGCCGTTATCTCGGCAAGGGCGTACAGAAGGCTGTTGCAAATATAAACGGTGCTATCGCCGAAAAGATCACGGGCATGGATGCTTCTGATATCTATGCTGTAGATAAGGCTATGATAGAGCTCGACGGTACCAAGGACAAGTCAAAGCTCGGTGCAAATGCGATACTCGCTGTATCCATCGCCTGTGCAAGAGCAGCAGCAACTTCTCTTGATATACCTCTCTACAGATTCCTCGGCGGTATCCAGGGCACAAAGCTTCCCGTACCTATGATGAATATCCTCAACGGCGGCGCTCATGCAGACAGTGCTGTTGATACACAGGAATTCATGATCATGCCTGTAGGTGCTCCCTCGTTCAGTGAGGCACTCCGCTGGTGTGCAGAGGTGTTCCATTCTCTCAAGGCACTTCTCAAGGAAATAGGAGATGTAACAGCAGTAGGTGATGAGGGCGGATTTGCACCCAACAGTCTGAAGAGCGATGAAGAAGCTATAGAAAAGATACTTGAAGCGGTAAAGAAGGCAGGCTTTGAGCCCGGCAGAGACTTTATGATCGCTATGGATGCTGCTTCTTCCGAGTGGAAGAGCGAAAAGGGCAAGGGCTTCTACAAGCAGCC
>CACZPE010000309.1 GCA_902782875.1 uncultured Ruminococcus sp.
ATCCTTGTCGGTCTCGGGATTATATGCTTCATAGTCTATGCCGTTGATTATGCCGCACAGAGACTGGTTTCTCGCGCGGAGAAGCCCGTCAAGGCCCTCTCCGTAGTAGCCCATCTGTATCTCGCCTGCGTATGTGCCGCTGACTGTAGTGATGAAGTCGGAGTATACAAGGCCGCCCTTGAGCATATTAGCATCCTCGTGGAATTCAAGCTTGTCGGGTGTGAATACCCAGTCGGGAAGACCTGAAAGAGAACGTATTGTCTTTATATCCCATATGCCCTGGAAGCGCAGATTGTGTATAGTGAATATAGTCTTTGTGCCGTAGAAGAAAGGATTGTCCTTATAAAGAGTATGGAGATATACAGGCACAAGACCTGCCTGCCAGTCGTGGCAGTGTATGATGTCGGGGCGGAAGTTTATTACGGGAAGTATCGCCATGACCGCCTTGGAGAAGTATATGAATTTCTCTATATCATAGCGTGTATCTGCATAGGGCTTGTCGCCGCCGAAATAGAAAAGATTATCCACAAAATAGAACTTTATTCCGTCAAGCTCATACTCCATTATACCGACATGGACACTGCTGAAGCGCTCGCCCATATCCATATAGAAATGATGCACATACTTGAAATTGTCCCTGAATTTATCGGGTATGCAGCGGTAGTTCGGAATTATTACCCTGCAGTCATATTCGTTCTTGTCGAACTTTTTGGGAAGTGTTCCCACAACGTCAGCAAGACCGCCTGTCTTTATAAACGGTACGCATTCAGATGCCACAAACAGTATGTTTTTCATAAGCCCCTCCTGTAGTGTATATGTAAAAACCTGAAAAATATATCAGGCACAGAATAACTCTTATCGAAATTATAACATACATTAATCTGAAATTCAACTCTTTTTTGATATTTCTTTGAATATTTTTGTAAATCGATAATAATCGTATATTGCGGATGATGAAATAAAAGCCTGAAAGCAGAAAACTTTCAGGCTTTATGGTTATCTTGTCTCTATATCCGTTATACTCATAAATTCGGAAATCGTGATGCTTACCTCAGTTATATCATCAAATTCTATGGTAAAGGGCCTTACATCATCATATGAATCGCATGGAGGAACGCTTATCTCATATTTACTGTCTTTTGAAGCTATTGTCATTTTCCCTGTACCCACAAGGGAAGAAGCCCATACGGTAATTGTCTTCATATGCTGTATCCCGCTGTATTCTGCTGTCCCTGTATATCCGCAGGGGCGCACTGTATCTTTGCCTGTACGCTTTGAACGATATATCTTCATGTTTTCCGCCCTGTCAAATGATGCAGCAGAAAAACGGGTGTCGCGCTCTTTCAGTCGCTCTCCGTCAATATACATCTGCACAGTACTGTGTATGTCTGCGCTTGATGATCCGGCCATAAATACATAGGTCCCGCCTTCAACGATCATATCATTTCTGCGTACATCGTATATACGCAGTATGTACTGCGGTATAAACAGCTTTGCACAAGCGGTGCAGCCGCTTTTTACATATACGCGTTCAAATGCGCAGAGCTTTTTGTCAGCGCGTTTCACCGCCGAATCACTGACGGTGTAGTATATCTGTACTGTCTCTGTACCGTCTCTGTCTGATGTGTTTGTAATGTTGATATATGCATATATGCCGCCGTCGGTTTTTTCCGTTCTGAGATCACCATATTCAAAATCCGAATAGCTCAGACCATATCCGAAAGGATACAGGGGAGTACCTTTGAAATACATATATGTGCTGCCTGCGGTCTCAATATCGTAATCGAGTATATCCGGCAGGTCGTATTCCGATCGGTACCATGTCATTGCAAGTCTTCCCGACGGAGATATCTCTCCCTTTACAGCTGCTGCGATAACATTTCCCAGTTCCGCCCCTGCGTGAGATGACCACATTACTGCACCTGCAGCTATGCTTTCCTCACATACAGCATATGGATAGCTCGATATTATCATAAGAAGAGTATTTTTGTTCTCTCTGCAGAGTATCTGTGTCATTCCCGGCTGAACATCGAGTTTCAGAGTTTTTCTGTCATAACATTCCTTGGCGGTCTGTACAGGATGATTACCGGTGCAGTATACTACAAGATCGGCTCTCCCGGCGATATCCGCAGCCCTGTCAGCTCCGCGGGATACGATATGTACGGTAAAGAGTGAATATTCTGAGGCAGGACAGCGTCTGACGGTGATATTCCCGTCTTTGTCATTTACCAGCCGTCTGTGGTCCAGAAATTCTTCTATAAGTATACTGTCTCCGTACTCTCTGAAATTGAAGGTCTCTCTGGTGAACCAGTCATATATCTTTCTGTTATGCAGACGTATGCTGCTGTCATCAGAGAGCCTTACGTACTTCCGGTATTTTATGCTGAAAAGGTTTTTCCACCCGTCACCCCAGTCCTGCAGCTCAAAAAGCTCACTGTCCGTTATTGTATCCGCATCTGCGATTATCGTGCCGTCTTTCTTTACTGAAAGGTACTTTCCGTTATGTGTCCTGATAGCGGTTATATCCCAGAGAGAATCGGATATTATCTCACTTTTTGGATATGCTGCTGTAAAGCCGTCCTTTACTGTGACCTCATATGACGGATATCCGGTATACCAGTCTCTCATGCTCTCATCAGCAAGAGCGCCGACCACGGCAATGACTTTAGCTTCTTTTACAGGCAGTATCCCTTTTTTCAGCAGCACCAGCTGTTCTTCTGCTGCTCTGCGGTTGATATTGCGATGTTCCTCACAGTCGATGATGCTTTTATCAATAGTATCAAATCTGTCTGTGAATTTCGTGCCGCCGAGTGACTGTCCGAGCCTGAGTCTTGCGGCTATCGTGCGTATAAGAGAGCGGTCGATATCTGATGTGCTTACAAGTCCGTTTTCAATTGCTTTGCGTGCTGCTTCACGCACCATATCAGAATTGTCGGTCATAACATCGCAGCCGCCCCTTAGAGACAGTGCAAATGCTTCTGACATATCCTCGCAGTATCTGTGATATGTGACATTCTGAGAAAGATCTCCGCCGTCACTGACAACGAACCAAAGCCCCCATCTGTCCTTTACGATCGTTTCAAGCTCATCGTTCATTATAGCAGGGATACCGTTTATTTCGTTGTAAGCAGCCATTATGCTTCGTGCGCCGCCGTTTCTCACAGCATTTTCAAATGCGGCATAGTAATATTCATATTTCAGTCTCGGAGGAAGATATGCGTTGCAGCTGCCTCTGTTCTCTTCGTTATTGTCGGCACAGAAATGCTTGAGTGTGGGTATTGTAAGGTATGTGCCGTCATCATCTTTATCAGCCATACCATCTGTGTAGGCTGCTGTCAGCTCGCCTGTGAGAAATACATCTTCGCCGTATGCTTCCTCTGTGCGGCCCCATCGGGGATCACGTTCCATATCCACAGTGGGCCCCCATAGCATAAGCCCGCCTTTTTTCTCTTCGTTGTAGTATGCCCTTGCTTCAAGACCGGCTATTTTTCCCAGTTCTGACAGCAGCTGTCTGTCAAAAGTAGCTGCCAGGCCTGCAGGCTGCGGGAATACAGTGGATACTTTCTTCGGATCCCTGCCTACATATCCTCTTGCAACTTCGGAGCCGATATAGAATTCATCCATACCGAGTCTTTCAACAGCGTAGTGATGTGTAGATAAAAGTCCGAGTTTTTCTTCATCCGTAAGAGCGGATACTATCTCTGCCGCTTTTTTCTCAAACTTGTCCAATAGTATATTCCTCCTTTTACAAAGTATCTCATCACAATGATTTTACCAGTAAATAACGCGCTTTGTCAATGATTATTATGGTATAATGGATGATATATACTATACAGAAAAACGCATATCCGGTATATGACGGATATGCGTTTATGATTATTCATGGGGTATATACCTGAAACTGCCGAATCTTGCAGTGCCGCCCTTCTGTTTAGTGGAATACAGATAAAGTCCGAATCTGCATCCTGTGAAATGGTCGAGTGCAAAATGCATCTCATGTTCCTTACCCAGAGTTTTCCAACCGTTGTCGTAGTATGAGAAAATCACTCTGCCGACCATGCCTTCAAAACGGACGTCTGCCTGAAGCTTAGCTTTGCAGCTGAAGGGTATGCGTGCGTACTCCTTTTCGGCTCCGTTCTCTTTTGCTTTCATCACAAGATAAAAACTGCCGTTTATCTTTGTGATGCCGATA
>CACZPE010000310.1 GCA_902782875.1 uncultured Ruminococcus sp.
AAAAAAAGGTGCTAATTCATAACCGCCCTCATAATATATCCATGCTTCTTTATATTCAGCAGGAATAAGAGTGTCAAATTTAATACCTATCTCCATTTGGAGATTATCAATTATTGTTGTCATAAAATTACTCTCCTACTAATAATCAAATCCAGTAAATGTCTGTTCAGGTATGTTCCGTTATCCGTTTTATACATTATAACAGATTTTCCAATCAAACACAATAGGAAATTGCAATACTGTTTCTGATGATCCGTCAAACAAAAACTGCAGGGTCATATACCCTGCAGTTATGCGTCTATTTCTGTGATATCATCGCTATCCAGGCAGGGATCGCTGCCATGGGATTGCGCTTCCAGTCATTTATGCCTGCGGTGTCCTCAGCTGTCTTTATCTTCAGCTCCTCGAAAGTATACCAGAAGGATGCGTCTGCCGACGGAAGCTCTGCCATTTCCATGATCTTAAGCCCTGCCTTTGCACCGGCGTTGATAATATCCTGTACTCTCCAGTGCAGATCGGGGAATACATCGCTGTAGGATTTTCTGATCCCGGGTTCTTTCCACGCCTCCATCGAAAATGGTCTGGTAAAGGGATGTATGTCATACATTGCGGAGTATCCGCCCTTTTTCAGCACTCTGCAGATATTCACGTACATACCGTCAATATCGCTTATCCACGACAGCGTGCCGTTTGAGGTATAGACAAGGTCATACTCCCCGTCACCGATCTTTGACAGATACATGGTATTATCACAGATATACTCTATATCAAGACCCCAGCTGTCTGAAACAGCCGCGGCATTTTCCAGCTGACGTTCACTTATATCGGCCGAGGTCACCTTTGCCCCCATCAGCGCAAAGGCAAATGCCGCATGATTATCTCCGCTCGACGGCAGCAGTATCTTTTTACCCCTGAAGTCACCGATGTATTTTTTCATCATCGCCAGTACTTCGGGATAGAATGCAGTTTTCGGATCTTTCCTCAGTGCGGCAAGCCGTTCTTCCGTCCTGAGAGACTTATACCATTCCGAATCGGAGATCTCATTCCAGTAGCCTTTTACTTCATTTTCCATATCTCCCATATTTTCCCTCCCTGCGGTCAGTTTCTGTTATTTCCTGAATCTTTTCTCCGCAAGCTCTATATACTGTTCTCTTGTAATACCGCCGTATCTTTCGGCGAAATCATCCTCGGGCGCCTCGGCGTCAAGCCCCAGCATATCAGTCAGCCTGCTCTTGTATTCATCCGCCGCTGTCGGCTTTACGGGTATATGCCCGTCACTGTCCGCATCTGTATCATATTGTATGCTAAGTCCCACGGAATAAGCAAGGAACCAGCTGTCAGTCTTTGCATCAAAGGCTTTGAAGGCAGACGGGAATTTATCTTCGTCCCCCAGGTCATCAAAGGTGTGCATGGTGAGCCCCCATATGACCGTTTTGTCATCAGTCATAAAGCCCAGATCGATATCGCTCTTTTCAAGCTTTTTATTTTCCACTATGGGATAAGTCTCCCACAGCACCTCATTGTCCTGTGCCATCTGCATTGGCAGGAGCGGTATCTTTTCAAGCTCCTCTGCGGTCATATCCGCATTTTCGGTGATTATGGCATACTGTCTGTACATTATCGGCTGTGTCATAACACGCTGCAGGGGGTGTTTCTCCGGTACTTCCTGCCACTTGAGCAGCTGTCTTACCTTACCCAGTATAAGGCAGTAGGTGTAGTGTCTGACATCGGTCTGTATCCTGAAAATATCACCCGCAGTGAATTTCACTGTACGTCGCTTCTTGGTTTTGAAATTATCCAGCAGTTTATCATAGTCAGGCGGTAGGGAGGCGATGTATTTCTCGGTATATTCCGTAAAATCCTCTCTGCTGTGTATTGTCTGACTGGGCAGGGGGAGCTGCTGATCGTTGCTGCTGTTGAAGGACCATACTCCGCCGCTGTCCTTGTCCTTAGGGCATATATCCACTATGATATGTGCATTCATATATGTGGGGGTCTGAAGCAGAGAGGGTGTTATGTTCCTTGCCCGTCCGCGCTCTGTCTTCGGCAGCAGCAGTTCCCTGTTCTTTGTGGGGGCATCGGTGTCGCATTCGGTATAATGCTTACGACCGCCGAGGAAATCCTCCTCATATATGAACTTCTTTATCACATCGCCCTCATAGAAAAGCTCCGTCCGTCTGACGATGCTGTGTGTGACGGAATACATCACACTTTTTTCCCATTCGGGCTTTATGGGTGACAGCCCGTAATAGTAACGGTATCTGTCGGTCATATCGATGAAATACTCACCGTCCGTGAAATACTTCTCCGCTCCCGATACGGCTTTTTTCTTCTTCTCACTGCGTACTGCATCGCCCTTTACAGCTGTTTCGGGGGATACCTTTCCGGCTATATCTGCTCCGAAAACCTCCCCGAATGCGCTGTAGTTTATCCCGTGCTTTCCGCGCCAGTAAACAAGAGGATAGTATATATCCTTTTCATACAAAAATCCCCTGTCAGAGCATCCCACAAATCCGCTGCGATAGCCTGCATGCTCGGGAGTATCAAAAACTCCGCAGGAGGACAGCACACCCAGCACGGAATACGCATCCGCCGCAGTCAGCGATAAGGACTCATCGGCAGCGATGAGTGCCAGCAGTGCATTCACCTTGTTCCCCGACGATACCTCGCCTGCCAGCCCGAGAATACGGTTGAGGATCCGTATATCCTCATCACAGTATATCACGTCAGGCAAAGTCTCAAAGTATTCAAGATCACACAGCACATATGGAGCACAGCATATATCCGTCATCTCCTTCTGCGGTATGAGCCGTTCGGAGTGATATTTCATTTCATCAAATACAGCCATGCCGCTCTCGTCGGAAATGCTGCAGCCGCATACTCTGCATCTGTGATCCTTACGGCTGTCGTCACGAACTTCTTCATGCGCAGTCAGAGCCCCTGCCCAGATAAGGCTCGACAGTGCGGTGCGGTAACGGCAGTCGCCGCTTGATATACTGTACAGAAAGCCGTTTACTGCTTTTTCCATACTTATCCTGCCTGATATATCCTTTATCTCTTTTATCAGTTCATCATGGGACACGGGAGCTTTCTCCCAGAGCACGCCGTTCTCACGGCATATCTCCCGATCCTTTTCTGTTATTACCGGATTGAATTTTTTCGCCTTTTTCAGTATGCTCAGTGCTTTTTTATCTATCATATCCATCCCCCTATACGTTGTCGTATGTTATCACCGTGCTTTTGCCTTTATAAAACACAGCCGCGGTGATATCCTCCTGTCTGTTATCACGATCTCATCCTCTGTGATACGGCATAGGAAAAAGACTATCTCTACCCCTGCGGATAACGCCTCATTCCATGCCTCGCCAAATCCCGGATGAGTCTCTGTATTCGGTCTGACCTCGGTAATACCGTTCATCTGTATAACAAAGGCAAGCACAGGACTGTACCCCTGTTCTTTCGCCTTTATAAGCTCGTGTATATGCTTTATGCCTCTTTCTGTCGGTGCATCAGGGAAATATCCCGTACCGTCTTTTTCAAGAGTACACCCCTTGACTTCCATAAGATAGCGCTCGCCGTTTTTCTCCATGTAAAAGTCTATCCGCGAATCACCACAGGTGTATTCGGGTATGACCCTGTTATAGTCCTGCTTGTTAAGCCATTCATAAACTACTTTGTTCGGTGCCTGTGAATCTATGTTTATTATCATCCCGTTGTTTTTCCTGACAGAGACAAGGTCGTATTTTGTTTTTCTGCCAGGTGTTCTGGGGGCTGTAAGCCATACGTCACAGCCTCTGATAAGCAGTTCCCTGCACCGTCCCGTGTTCTTCACATGGACTGTTTCTATCCTGCCGTCTGTTTCCACCTCTGCAATAAAGCGGTTGGGACGGCTGATGAATTTTGCTTTTTTTATGTTATCATACTTCATGTGTATTCACTTTCCGTACCTGTATATCATCACAACACAAGCGGCAGCATATCGTAAATATGCTTTATCGTCGGTATATGTATCAGGACCGCTCTTCCGCGGTACTTTTCAAGCAGATGCCAGTAGGCCTCATTGCAGAGGTAATGCGTGGCATTTTCCGATATTGTGCTTCTGATGCCTGATACCGACAGGCGCTGTTTAGTCTCATCAAGGTCAAGTACCGAAGCAAGCTGTCTGCCGTCCTTCTCGGCATATCTCTCGATCCTGAACGAATCCGAAAGACTCTTGTCCGCACCGAAGAGATACACCTCATCATAATCTTCACCGAGCTTATCGATATCTCTTTTAAGCCCCTCATAGGAATTGGTCAGCAGGCTGTACGGAGCGGATAGTGATCGTACAAATATTTCCGATGAATTGTTCCGTCCTCTGAAACCTATGTATAATATGTTCTTCATGGCTGTTGCTCCTGACCTATACTATATCTCTCATCCGCCGTCATTCAGCCCGAACGCCATACACTACAGGACAATTACAGGCATCTTCAAGTGCAACAACTACTCTGTCACCAATATTGATATCCTCAAAATCTTTTCTGTAACAGCACACATTTTCATAGGTCTCACCGTCTATCTCAACTGTACAGTAATAATACTCACATACATTCTCAGACCGCGTGTTTCTGCTGTTATCAGGCCCTGCTTCCCCGGTCATTTCAAAGGGTAAATACATACGCCCTCTTCCCGTAGTTTTTGCAAAGCGGATGGTTTTATCTGCTGCAAATCCATAACATGCACATTTATCCCGTTTCTTAAAGGAGCTTATCGTCATAGGCAGGCATAAAAACACAAAAAACAGGATATAGAGCAGCGGGAATTCCTTTTCGACTATAAAGGAATAAACAATTGCGGTCAATACTATCACTGACAAGACCGGAAAACATATCCGGAATGCTTTGTCTCCGCTTTTCTT
>CACZPE010000311.1 GCA_902782875.1 uncultured Ruminococcus sp.
ATGGCTGATCCTTTCACAGTGATTGTTTTGATTATTATATCACTATCTCTCTCTTTTTTCAACCCGGCAGGCTGAGCCTGCACCCAGGTCGGCCGGTGCGACCGGCAGCGACTTCGTATATTTATTTATGAGGACGGATGTATTTGCGGCTCGGTATCGTTCATTTGCCTACTGATATTCTTACACTGTGATGACAGGCCGGTACGACCGGCAGCGGCTTCGCAGATTTATTATATGGGGACGATTGTGTTTGTGGCTCGGTAACTTTAGCGTTTGTTATATTAAGGCCGTGTCACAAGCGATGAGAAACGCCTTTTCAGCAGATAAAGCGATGATATTACAACGACTTTCAGCGATGCATAGACGCATACGAACTTGATGATGTTGAATATCATAAACATAGTACACGTAATTGCGGGATAATCGCCTGAACCCAGCATCATGAAAAGAGTGGTATTTTCCAGCATATCCGCCGTGCCGCCGATAACGGGCAGGAACATCAGCTTTTCTGAAAGTGCGGTGGATACGGGGCATTTCTGCAGCAGATAGCGGATGGCGCATCTGTAGAATGTGCAGTAGCTCAGTATATACACCATATCGACGGAGAAAAAGCCCCAGCGGTAGAACCATGCAGCTTTGGGAGTAAGTGATGAGAGTGCGGCAGCGGTATAAGTGGGCAGGGGAGCAAAGTGCAGGTCGATTATCCCCTGACCGCACGAAAGATACTTTACCTGGTCTGCAGTAAAGCGCATCAGCGCCATCATAGCAAGAAACATCACAAGACGTGCGGCTATGCCCGCAAGGCTGTGTCTGTAGTCATGATTTGATGAAAACATACAATACCTCCTTATAATTAAACGTGTTTAATTATATTATACACGTTTAATTAGTTTTGTCAATAGTTTTTATATAATCAGCAATGAGAAATGATCAATCAACAATTGATCGGAGCCCTCACCACCGCCTGACGGAAGAACTCATCCGCAAAGAAACATGACAAAAATATCCCCATCAGATATGTGCAAACATATCTGATGGGGATAATTGCTCATTGCTATTCTAATTGATAATTGTTATTTTGCAGTTGTGTATACTATATCTGCGCTGGTGTAGTCCGATGTGCCGCCTGCGCTGAATGCACGGACGATAAAACCGTACTTTCTGCCTGTGGTAAGGCCCGATGCGGTATAGGACGTGCCTGTGACATTTGCCAGTGCGGTGATCTTTGTGCCGTCAACACGGTATACTCTGTAAGATGCCGCACCCGGTACCTTGTTCCATTTTACCGCTGCCTGCTTTGTGCCTGCGGTAACAGTCACGGACGGCTTTGCAAGAGGAGTGACGTATCTGAAATCGGAGTTGGTATAGGAAGAACCTGCCGCACCCCTGAACGCCCTGACAAGATAGCCGTATTTCGTGCCGTTTTTCACGGTCGTATCTTTATAGGACAGTGATGTTACTTCCTTAAGGAACTTTATCGAATTTCCTTCCATGCGGTATACACGGTAGCTTGTTGCGCCGCTTACTGCGCTCCAGCTGACGGTCGCGCTGCCTGTTGCCGCAGTGGCTGTGAATACAGGCTTGGGTGTTGCTGCCGATGCGGAAGGTCTTGCATATTTCCAGTCGGAATCGGTATAATCCGATCCTGTGCCGCCTGCAAATGCCCTTACAAGATAGCTGTACTTCGCGCCGTTTGTCAGGCCTGTATCGGTATATACTGTGCCTGTGGTCTCCTTCAGCATGGTGATAGAAGAGCCTCTTTTCTGATATACCCTGTAGCTTGTGGCTCCGCTTACTGCATTCCACCTGAGTATAACGCATCTGTCACCTGCTTCTGCAGTGCATGAAGGCTTTGCAGGCACAGGCACCGCGTATTTCCAGTCGGCGTCGGTATAAGGCGAATTGTTTCCGCCTGTGAATGCTCTTACAAGATAGCCGTACTTTGTGCCGATAGCAAGGCCTGTGTCAGTATATGAAGTGCCCGTTACCTCCCTGAGGAATGTAACAGCCGAGCCTGTTTTGCGGTATATCCTGTAGCAGGAGGCGCCGCTCACTGTGTTCCACTTTATGCTCACATTTGCATTGCCCGGGGTTACAGTGAATGAGGGCTTCGGAAGTGTGCCGGAGAGGGTGGTGGTGTACTTTATATCCGCATTGGTGTATGCAGAGCCGCCTGCGATATTGAACGCGCGTACAAGATAACCGTATTTTGTTGAGGGCTTGAGTCCCGTATCGGTATATCCTGCAGTATTCTGTTCCTTGAGGAATACATATTTTCCGTTCTCTATACGGTATATGCGATAGGTTTTCGCACCTTGTACTGCATTCCATTTAAGTGCTGCGTAATTTGCCGAGGGAGTGACAGAAGTGATGACGGGCTTTGCGGGGATATTCACATTTGCTGTTAAATATCCGGGATTTGCTGCGCCGCCGTCTATATATGCGCGGTCGCCCTCAATCCGGTTGCTGTCCCATACAGTACCCTGTCCGCCTCTGAGGTTGAAGCAATTATGGAACATATTGTATGTATGGACATCCGCTGGTATTTTCCACTTTTCGGATACCTTTATGGTGGTAAGCGAGGAGCAATTAAAGAACATACAGTCAAAATCCCTAACGTTAGTAGTATCAAAATCTGAAAGGTCGACTGATGTGAGAGAGGAGCAGTTCGCAAAAATAGTTGACATAATTATGACCTGTGAGGTATCAAAACCCGAAAGATCAACAGATCTGAGAGACTCGCAGTCATCGAACATTTCATACATATACTCCACCCGTGAAGTATCAAAACCCGAAAGATCAACAGATGTAAGACGCTTGCAGCCATCGAACATACTAGCCATATCCTCGAGCCATGGAGTTCTGAAGGATGACAGATCGATCGAAGTCAGAGACTCACAGTCGTAGAACATAGAGTCCATGGACTTGACATCTGATGTGTCAAAGTGTGAAAGATCGACAGATCTGAGCGATTTGCACCCAAAGAACATGCTGTTCATTTCAGTCGCCGCGCTTGTGTCGAGATTTGCAAGTCCCTGTATCTCGGTGAGGTTTGTAAAGCTGTCGAACATAGCTCCGGCTCTCTTTCCTGTCTTGGTGCCGCTTGTTATGATCACTTTCTTTACTGCTTCCTCGCTTATACCCGAGCGGGATGCAAGGCTAACCAGTTCGACGGTATAGCCGTCATAGTATGTGTCAGGCAGCTGACCTCTGAGCGTGAGTACACCGTTTGCGGCATCCCATACACACCAGTCAGGGGTATGAAGCTCAAGTTCTTCTTCAAGGACCACTTCATCCGCAGTATCATCAGTCTTATCGGATCCTGCTGTATCCGCAGCTTCTTCATCTGCCTGTGTTTCCTCAGGTGCTGCGGATGTATCCTCTTCGAGAACATCCTGTTGTGCGGACGGTTCACAGGGCTCTTCCTCCGCGGACTCTTCTTCAGGATCGTCGGAGCTTTCCTCTGTACTGCCGTTTATATCCGCATCTTCTTCGGATACATCGTCAGGTACATCTTCGGATATTGTGCTTTCGGTTTCATCATACTCTGTATCAGCTTCGCTGATCTCTTCGGCGTTACCGCCATTTTCTGTGCTGTCAATGTCTGCAGCGGTAATCTCGGTCTGTACGGATATCTCCTCCGCAAATGCGGGCAGGGAATACCCCGTAAACAGACATACCGCTGTAAACATGGCTATGAGTTTTTTTCGCATAACCTACCTCCTTAAAAAGACAATATCTATAGTAGCATATTAAAGGGGTTTATTCAACATATATCGTCTGTTTAATCTGTTACAGAGGTATATTCTGCATAATGCACTAATACTGCAGTGTAAATTTGTACAGTGTTGACAATTGTGGGAGAAGAAAAAAAAAAAGGGGCTGTAAA
>CACZPE010000312.1 GCA_902782875.1 uncultured Ruminococcus sp.
GTAAGGCTTCTCAAGTAAGATATTTCTCCGTATGATCATCATGCGGAGAAATTTTTTTCTGCGGTCTGCATGTATTGACTTTTTTTACTGTATATTGTAGAATGAATAAAGAATATCCGAAAAAGGAGAATGCGCAATGAAGAAGAACATCATAAAGTGTCTGATCTTTTCGGTGATAGTGTTTGTATGCTCTATGATACTCACCATAAGCATATATGCCGAGGATTACAGATGTGATGTTTCATCTGCTGTCATGACTGAGGGCAAGTGGGGTCAGTCCTATACGGAGTACACCCCGCTTGAGACCGACAGAAAATTTGCCAACAATTTTAATCCCCTGTGGATGACCGAACAGTCCGAGGTCATAGTGGAGTATGAGCTCGATGCGCCCGACGGTGAGCTTTCAGAGAGCCCCGTCGAGCTTATATGGCAGACATGGGACGGCCCTGTTGAGCCAAATCCCGATGCAGTCAAGTGGGCAAAGGTCAGCCCCTATGAATATGACAGGATGACTGCGAAATTCAGCTATGCGGATATCGTAAAAAGCTACGGCACATCTGATTTTTCTGCGGTATACGCGGTGAATATCGGCGATACAGGCACGAATATCAAGGTCACGAGCCTTACGATAACGAATATAGACAGGGGAGTATCCCACTCCGAAAGTGCCGGGGAAGTCGCGGCGGAGACCGTTACGGAAGCACCCGCGGCCGTTTCCGGGGCTGTTGATACCAAAATTACGGTGCTGATAATTGCAGCGGCTGTACTTGCCGTTGTGGCTGCTGTTGTGGGCGCTTCCGTGTTCAGAAAAAAGCGCGGGAACTGATAAGGACAGGAATGAAAGTATGAAGAAGAATTATATCATAGCAGCTGTGTGCGTATTGCTCGCAGGCTGCAGAAATATGCCTGACGTCCCTGAAGTACAGGAGACACAGGCTGTACAGACAGAGAGCTCTGCAAAAGAGACTGAGCTCGCAGCTGATGCATATGAAAACAGCGGCTGGGAGTACGGACAGGTAGCCATAGGCGGCGGAGGCTTTGTTACAGGCATAATAAGCACCTGTGAGCCGGGGCTTTTCTACGCAAGGACGGATGTGGGCGGTGCATACCGCTGGGATAAGGATAAGAACAGCTGGGTATCACTGAGCTTTGACATCTCAAAGGATGATGTGGGGCTTCTGGGCATAGACGGCATTGCCGCAGACCCGACAAACGCCGCAAATGTGTATATGATAGCGGGTACTTCCTATTTCAGCGGCGGAAAGACCTGCGTGATGATATCTCACGATTACGGAGAGCATTTTGAGAAGATCGACGTATCGGATATGATAAAGGTACACGGCAACGGCATGGGCAGAGGCAACGGCGAAAGAATAGCCGTTGACCCCAATTCTCCCGATACGATACTTGTCGGCGGCAGGACGGGCGGCATGATACGCTCGGATGACGGAGGAAAGACATGGGCGAATGTGGATTTCCCCGTGACCTCCACCAAGAACGGGAACGGCATAAATATCATACTCTTTGACGGCACAAGGACTGCGGACGGCAGGACGTCAAGAATATACGCAGGCGTATCAAGGAGCGGCGAGGACAATATCTACATATCCGAGGACGCTGGCAAGACCTGGTCTGCGCTGTCATGCGTGCCCGAAGACAACATGAAGTATATGCCCGAGCGCTTTGACCTTGATTCAAAGGGGCGGCTGTATGTAAGCTGCGGCGAGAACGAGGGCCCGTGGAACAGTGCGGCGGGCGGACTTTTCAGATATGATGCGGACAGCGGCAGCAGTGAGTTTCTGCCTGCTGACAGTGCGACTATAGGCGATATCGTCATAGATCCGAAGGATGACAACAGGATATTCCTTGTCACGAGCGAGGTCTGGGCCGCACAGCCCAACGGCGCCTACGGTGATAAGTTCTACCGCTCGACTGACGGCGGAGAGACGTGGGAATGTCTCTCGGATAAATACACCATGTCCACAAACGGCATGGACTGGATATCCGAATATGCTGTGCACTGGTGTTCATCGCTTGCCATGGACAGCGGTGACAGCGGAAAGGTGCTCGTAAATTCGGGCAACGGCATATTTGCCTGTGATGATGTATGGAGCGATACTCCCGAGTTCTATTTTGACTCAAAGGGCATAGAGGAGACTGTACCGCTTGATATCGTCTCCTACAAGGAC
>CACZPE010000313.1 GCA_902782875.1 uncultured Ruminococcus sp.
GGCACATATTCCGTATCTGTTACCGATTTCGATTTCGGCGACGATGAGTCCCTCAACCTCCTCTTTGTATCCACCGATATCCCTCTCGAGACCGGTGCTACAATTTCTGACGTTAAGATCATAATGGACGGCCAGACTAAGTATACATTCGATGAGGCTTATCTCAGCCCCGATGAGAATACATATCTCCAGCCTATGGCTATCAACATCTGGAACGACGACCTCGGTAAGGAAGACGGCCTTTTCGGCTATGTAATGCCTTCTGATTCCATCGAGGTACAGTTCACTGTATCCGGCCTCGGCGATGCAGGCGCAGAGGAAGCTCCCGCTGAGGAAGAGGTTGTAGAAGAAGTTGTTGAAGAAGCTCCCGTAGTTGTTGAGGCTACTCCTTCCGTAGTTGAAGAGACCACTTCCACTGCTACAGGCAATACTTCTGCTCTTGCGCTCGGCGGTCTTATGTCCGTAGCTGCTGCAGCAATCGTTGCAACAAGAAAGATCAGAAAGTAAGCCCCTCCTAAAAACTCTATAGTGCCCATATCATGTCGGTCTGACATGATATGGGTTTTGAGTATATGATACGGGTAACTATGCCTTTAAATGGAAACGATTACAGCTTTTGGTGTTCCGACAGGAGGTCATGCTGATGAGTATCGGCGGTCTGGGAAAAAGAAGATCTCTGGGTCTGAAGATATCCGATAAGGTATACTGGATTCTTCGTATAGCAGTGGTGATAAATATCATACTGCTGTTCTTTCCTTCTTTTAACCCTGCAAGAGTAAGCTCGCTCATAAACAAGAATCTTTCGCTCTTTTCATGCGGTGTGTCATATGATTCGATAGTTGCGAATTTCGGGCGTGCTTTCAGAATGGGCTGGGTAGCGGAGGCGGATTTCCGCTCGCTTAATATATGCTCGTTCTTTATTATATGTTCTGTTATTGTACTCAGCGGCGGCGGATGCATGTCGCTGGGCAATATAAAGATGAAAAAGACAGGTCTTATCGTTACTGCGGCAGGCGGCATCATGGAGATCATATCCTACGGATGGATGAGATCGGTATATGATTCAGTCGTTGCAACAGCAAGAGAAGCAGACGCTATCAAAAAGGTAGAGCCGATGTTCCAGAACATCAACAATGTCTATCTTGCACTCGGCATAATATCGATAGTATGTGCGGCAGTGATATTTGCGCTTCTCTTCAAGGAAAAGACCGAGGACAAGTTCGAGATGGAGCCTAAGTATCATCTTTTCCTGATGATGCTGCCTATCATAGCACTTTCGTTCGTGTTCAGCTATCTTCCGCTCTACGGCTGGAGATATGCGTTCTTTGACTACAAATCAGGTGAAACTCTTACAGCTGACAAGTTTGTCGGTTTCAAGTATTTCACACAGCTTTTCCAGAACAGTGCCACAAAGAAGGATATTGTTCTTGTGCTCAAGAATACCCTTGGCATGTCGGGACTCGGAATAATCACCAGCTGGGTGCCTATGGCATTTGCGATATTCCTCTCTGAGATAAAGAACGGCCCCTTCAGAAGGATAGTACAGACCTTCACAACTATACCGAACTTCATCTCCTGGGTGCTTGTATACGCAATAGCGATCGCGATATTCTCCACGGACGGATTTGTAAATACCATGCTCACATCCATAACAGGTACGGTTTACTCAACGCCTTATCTTATGAGTGCCGATCATTCGTGGCTCAAGATGCTCGCATGGGGCATGTGGAAGGGCGTCGGATGGAGCGCTATAATCTATATCGCATCCATATCCGGTATCGACCAGGGACTGTATGAAGCGGCGACTGTTGACGGTGCAGGCAGATTTGCAAAAATGTGGTATGTCACTGTACCCGAGCTTATGCCCACATTCTTCGTACTGCTGCTTATGAGCGTTGCGAACATACTTTCCAACGGTATGGAGCAGTACCTCGTATTCTCAAACCCTATGAACAAGGAAAGCATGCAGGTGCTCGACCTGTATGTATATAACCTGGGTATCGGATCGGGACTTATCCCTCTCTCGACTGTTATCGGCATGGTGAAATCCTTTGTCAGTGTTGTTCTTCTCTTCGGCGCAAACTCCTTCTCCAAGGCAGTGCGCGGCGAGAGCATCGTGTAAGGAGGCTTTTATATGGACAATAAGTCGATCAGTAAAGTTTCCGGTACGAGCGGCATGATAGAGAAGCTCTCTGCGGGAGACATCGTGTTCAATATCATAAACTATCTGTTCTTTGCGGTGTTTACGATAAGCTGTATATTCCCGTTCTACTACATATTCATAAACACCATATCAGACCCGACATTCGTTACCAGCGGTCAGATAACGCTCCTTCCCAAGGGACTCACGATCGCAAACTATATCTCCATGGGCAAGGTAAACGACCTCTGGACATCGGTACTCGTAACTGTACTTAGAACTATACTGGGTACAGTGCTCATGGTAGTGGTATCCAGCCTTGCGGGATATCTCGTTACCAAGAAGGAGATGTGGCACAGACAGCTCTGGTACAGGATGCTCGTAATAACCATGTACTTCAATGCAGGTCTTATACCCTGGTATCTGAATATGTCCATGCTCGGCCTTACCGACACATTTGCGGCATATATCATCCCAGGTATAGTTGCTCCCTACAATATCATACTTGTAAAGACCTATATAGAGTCTATTCCTGCTGAAATAGAGGAGAGCGCATTCCTTGACGGCGCTTCCTACTGGAAGATATACACCACGATAATATGGCCGCTGTCAAAGCCTATACTCGCAACGATAGCGATATTCGGTGCAGTCGGTCAGTGGAACTCCTTCCAGGATTCGCTGATACTCAATGCCAACTCTCCTCAGCTGTATACACTGCAGCACAGACTGTACATATACCTTAACCAGTCTTCAAACATCGGAGCTCTTGCAAGCTCGGGCGATGTATCACAGATAGCGAATTCCCTCAACACCAAGATAATCCAGTACACCATATCCATGGTGACGATAATCCCTATCCTCTGCGTATATCCCTTTATGCAGAGATACTTTGAAAAGGGACTTATGCTCGGAGCAGTCAAGGGATAATCATAAGGAGGATGAAGATGAAGAAAGAACGTACATTAGCAGGAGTGCTCGCGGCTTCCATGTGCGCAACACTTCTCGCAGGCTGCGGTGCTGTTACGCCCGATGATGAGCCTGCTCCCGCAAATGCGGAGACCACAAAGGCTGAGACTACCACTGCGGCTCAGGTTATCGTTGAAACAAGCGCACAGGAGGCTCAGGAGACCCCCGAGGATACTATCGATGCTCAGTACTGGAAAGATCTCTACAAGACTGATGATCTTATACAGCTCACTGCATTCTCCGAGCTTGCAAACTACAACGGCAAGGCTACAGGATGGTTTGCGGAGATACTCAAGCAGAAATTCAACTGCGAGGTCACTATCGTTCCCGCAACCGACGGTGCATTCGATACACGTATGGAATCCGGAAATCTCGGCGATCTGGTCGTATTCGGCTCTGACGGTTCCAACTATCAGCGTGCTGCCAAGGAAGGCATGCTCTTTGACTGGGAAGAAGACGGACTTATCGATGAGTACGGCGCATACGTAAGAGACAATATGCCCTATGCTCTCAAGAAGAACAGGATGTTTAACGATTCCTTCGGCGCCGGCGATGTTATTCACGGCTTTGGCCATAACGTAGCTACATCTCCCGAGGATCACGAAGCATTCTTCTATACTATGGATATCCGCTGGGATCTCTACAAGCAGCTTGAATATCCCAAGATGAGCACCCTTGACGATCTTTACGATGTATTCGTACAGATGAAGGAGCTTCAACCCAAGGATGAAAACGGCAATGAATCCTATGCTATGTCTCTCTGGCCTGACTGGGACGGAAACATGGTAATGTATATCAAGGCTTTTGCCACCTGCTGGTACGGTATGGACGAAATGGGCTTCGGCCTCTATGACGTAGAGGACGGCAAGTATCACGACTGCACAGAGGACAACGGCCCTTATCTCACATCGCTCAAGTTCTTCAACAAGTGCTACCGTGCAGGCCTCATAGACCCCAACTCCATGACTCAGACCTATAACGAGATGAGTGAAAAGGTCGTTGCAGGCGGCGTATTCTTCTCGATATTTGATTATGCAGGCTCTGCTCTGTACAATACCGAGGATCACTTAGGCTCCGGCAAGGGCATGTACCCTGCAGTACCCTCCGAAGCAAGACCTCTCTGCTACGGTATGAACGTTATGGGCGGCAACCGTGTATGGACTATCGGCGCATCTACCGAATATCCCGAGCTAGTTATGGCTATCATCAACTACCTCGTAACTCCCGAGGGCTGCATGACCTCCTGGTACGGCCCCAAGGATCTGTGCTGGTACTATGACGAGGACGGTCACACCTGCCTCACCGAATTCGGCGAGACCTGCCAGGCTGACAAGAAGAATACCATGATGCCTGCTGAATGGGGCGGCGGTACCTATAACGACGGTTCCTTCCAGGTAAACAACACCACATGGACAAGAGATGCTACA
>CACZPE010000314.1 GCA_902782875.1 uncultured Ruminococcus sp.
ATACATCATCATTTTGAGATGAGCGGCTTTTCAGAAAACAAGATAGTCATCACATTCTCGCTCATAACGCTGGCAGGCGGCATCATAGCCGCAGTCCTTTACGGGCTGAGCACAGGCGTGAAGTGACTTTCACATAAAAAGGAGATCCTTTATGGATAACAGACAGCGTCCCCGTATGACCCGTCCGGAGGAAGTACAGGACAAGACCGCGGAGAAACCGAAAAAACAGCGGAAGTATCCCAATCGTCCCGGATTTGATCCCCTGCAGATATTCATGCCGGGGTTCTTCGGCTTTCAGAAAAAAGACGAGGACGAGAGAAAATATGCTCTTTACCTTAAAAATATAGAATATCACAATATCGACCTTGTACTGCTTATCATAGTCGTTATGCTCTGCGCTCTCGGTCTGCTGATGATGTTTTCGGCGTCATATGCATGGGCGATAAATGCGACAAAGGACAACAACGGCGAATACTATGTGGTAAGACAGGCGATCTTCGTTGCGGCAGGCTTCGGCCTTATAATACTCCTGTCGTCAAGATGGTTCGATTATCATATGCTCAGGTCCAAGTTCATAACCTATATCATACTCCTGGGTTCGATGGGCCTTGTGGGACTTGTTCTCGTTGCGGGCATAGGCGATGATGCCAACGGCGCACAGAGATGGCTGCAGTTCGGCGGATTCAGATTTCAGCCGTCGGAGATGCTCAAGCTCGCTCTGATACTGTTCCTTGCACGTCTGCTCTCGAAATACTCCGAGTGTCTCGGCAGAAATTCCGAACAGGCAAAGGAATGGCTCGTCATCATAGGCTGGCTCGTGATAGTAGGCGCCTGTGCGGTGCTGATGTATAAGGAGCCCCATCTGTCGGGTATGATCATCATATGCATAATAGGGATATTCATGCTGTTTATATCAGAGGTAAGGCTCTGGAAATTCCTGATGATATTCGCGGGCGGTATCGCAGGCGGTATCGCCGTGGTAATGATGAAGTACAAGGAAGGCGGATACGTCGCAGACCGTATCAACGGCTGGATATACACATGGGATCCCGAGAACAGGGATATCGCATGGCAGACAAGAAATTCCCTCATAGCCATCGGCTCCGGCGGCTGGTGGGGTCTGGGCCTGGGCAACTCAAGGCAGAAATTCCTCTATCTCCCCGAATCCCACAATGACTTCGTATTCTCTATCGTATGCGAGGAGCTGGGACTCATCACGGGTATCGCGGTAATAGTACTGTTTGTGGTATTTGCGTTCAAGGGCTTCGGCATTGCCGCAGCAGCGCCCGACAGATACGGTATGCTCATGGCAGCGGGCATCACGGGGCATCTGATAGTTCAGGTGATACTCAATATCGCCGTTGTATCCAACGGTATGCCCAATACGGGTATATCGCTCCCCTTCTTCAGCTACGGCGGTTCGGCCGTACTGATACAGATGATAGAGGTCGGGCTATTGTTCAATATCTCAAAACAGAAATACGTCAGACCTGAGCCTGTGAAGGCAGGAAAAGAACGGACAGATAAATGAAAGGAGCCGCATCATGCGAGTACTTATAGCAGGCGGCGGCACTGCGGGGCATATCAATCCCGCTCTTGCCATCATATCCATAATAAAGGAGAGAGAGCCGGATTCGGTCTTTCTCTATGCAGGCACTCCCGACGGCATGGAATCAAAGCTCGTACCGAAGGAGGGACTTGACTTTGCGCCGATAAAGGTGAGCGGCTTTCAGCGCAGTCTGACACCGCACAATATGGCCAGAAATGTAAAGGCCGTACATTACCTTATACATTCAGGGCACCGTGCAAAGCAGATAATAAAGGGCTTTTCGCCTGATATCGTCATCGGCACGGGAGGATATGTCAGCGGACCGATAGTATTTACTGCCGCAAAGATGGGAATACCCACCGTTATACACGAACAGAACGCCTATCCCGGAGTGACGACACGCACGCTGTCAAAGCACGTTGACGGTGTTATGCTCACTATGGAGGAGGCCGCAAAGTATCTGCACAAGGGCGTGGAGTATACCCTTACGGGACTGCCCGTAAGAAAGGGCTTCGGGAAGCTCCTTGAAAGGTCTGCCGCAAAGCGTGAGCTGGGGCTTGACGAAAACGCACCCTGTATACTCTCCTACGGCGGAAGCCTCGGCGCAGGGGCGATAAACGACTCTGCAGCCGCTCTGATAAAATGGGAGCGGGAGAGCGGTATGGAGATATCGCATATCCATTCCTACGGACGCATGGGCAAGGATACATTCGTGAAGCGTCTGACAGACCAGGGGATAGACATAAACTCAAAGGGACTTATCATAAGCGAATACATAAACAATATGGATGTATGCACGGCGGCAGCGGATCTTATCATATGCCGCAGCGGCGCATCAGCGATAACCGAGCTTGAGGTCGCAGGCAGGGCATCTGTGCTGATACCGTCGCCTATAGTTGCAGGCAATCATCAGTATCATAATGCCATGGTGCTCGGAAATGCGGGAGCGGCTGTAGTAATAGAGCAGAAGGATCTCACCGATGACATCATCATAGATAAGGTAAAGAGCCTGATATCCTCTCCCGAAACGCTCAGGGAATATGAGCAGAAGGCAAAGGGATGCATGATAGCAGATACCCCCGACAGAATATACAGCGTAATAATGAAGGCACTGAAAAAAGGGACTTGATACTACAATATGTACGAATTTTTAGAAATATACAAACAGTATAAAACGGAGCTGATACGATGAAACTCAGCGCAAGGGACAAGGGGATACTCACCCTGATAGCTATGGTGATATGCATCGTGGCGGCAGGTGTGGCGATAATATTCCTTTTCCGCATACAGAAGATAGTGATAAAGGGTGAATCCACCTATTCCGCAGAGGAGATACAGGCGGCGCTTGCCGTGCCCGAGGGGAAGAACCTTTTCACTGTGGATACTACAGCTATAGAAGAAGCTGCAGAGAAGAAGCTGCTGAATATAGAGAATATCACCGTGAAGCGCTCATGGCCGCACGGCCTTGAAGTGACGATAGAACCCACCAGACCGAAGGCGAATTTCATGACGGATGACTGCACATATCTTGTCAGTGCGGGCGGCAAGGTCATGAAGATCACTGCAGACCCGAGAGCGGGACTGTATAACGTGGTGGGCACCACTCCGAGCCCTGTGATACTCACGGGAGATCACTTCACATCGTCGAATGCAAAGAAGGACAAGGCGATATGGGATGTGATAGACGCCATATCCGAAGCGGCACAGCAGGGCGACAGGATAGATGTTGCCGACGTGAAGAGCGAGGGCGGTTCGGCGCTCAAGGTGAATGAAGCCGACAACAAAGAGATGGTGGAGAATATCGCCAACAATATCACCCTGATAGATATGACGGACTATACCGATATCGTCATAACCTATGACAACAGGATAAATATAAAGCTCGGCAACACAAACGAGCTTGACTACAAGCTGAGATTCTCCTCTAAATGCATAAGTCTGCTAAATGACGGCACGGAGGGGACTCTGACGATATTCTCCAACACAAGAGAGGCATCCTTCCTCGATCAGGCAAGTATCGACAAGAATGAGGAAGTATACCGTACCAATATCGAAAGCTACAACGCAAGCAAGGCAGGCGAAACCGAGGAAGAGACAGAAGCCGAGGGCGAAGAGCCCGAGGAGGAGACAAAGAAGCCTGTCTCTATGGAATAAAGGAGCAAAGATGACAGACCTGATAAAAGAAAAAGCGGAGGAATATCTTGACAGCGCGGTAATGCTGCTGTCAGAGCTGATATCGTGCAGGAGCGTTATGGGCGAGGCAAAGGAAGGCGCGCCCTTCGGCGAGGAATGTGCGGAGACACTCCGCCTTGCAGAGGATATACTCTCGGATGACGGATTTGTTGTAAGGAATTTTGACAACTATGCGGTGACGGCGGCGTTTGATGAAAGAGAGCCTGAGCTCGGCATACTATGCCATCTCGATGTAGTGCCCGTTGACGGTCAGGAATGGCAGAGCGATCCCTTTGAAGCGGATATACGCGACGGCAGGATATACGGCAGGGGCGCTATAGATGACAAGGGCCCTGCGGCTGCGGTCATCACCGCTATGCGCATAATAAAGGATATGGGCATGCCCCTTAAGAGGAATGTGCGCCTGATACTCGGCAGCAATGAGGAAAACGGCTCTGAGGATATGGAATATTATCTCACAAAGGAAAGCTTTCCGCCGATGCTGTTCACGCCCGACGGAGAATTCCCCGTGATATCTGCCGAAAAGGGCATGATACGCTATGAATATACAGGGGGTATATCAGACGGGCTTATCTCCCTTAAGGGCGGCAGCGTTGTGAATGCCGTCCCCGAACGTGCAGAGGCAGTTGTCAGCCGCGGGGACATAGATCTTTCGGGCTTTGACGGA
>CACZPE010000315.1 GCA_902782875.1 uncultured Ruminococcus sp.
AGATATATCCGTATGCGCGAGGAATGGCTCAACAAGGATAAGAAGCTGTCTTATCATTCAAAGAACGAGCAGCCCATATCCGACCCCGGTGTGATCGAGCCCGAAAAGCCCGATGAGATGGAGGGCGTCTACGTCACAAGCGATGAGCAGAAGGAATGGTTCTTTATCTCGCAGAACAACGAAGCAGTTGAGGAAAGGGAAGAGTTCGAGCCCGATTCTGTGACTGCAGACCCGTCCTATCTGCCGCCGGATGATTTCTACAAAACGGAAGATATACGCAAAAAACCGCTGCTTTAAACGGAGGTCAAGATGAAGTATACACAGACTGAGTGTGCGGTAGTCTCAAAGAAATCTATCGCCGCAGGGATCTATGACTATACCCTGCACTGTCCCGAGGTAGCTGAAAAAGCTGTCTGCGGACAGTTTGTAAACATAAAGGTGCGGGGATTCTTTCTGCGCCGTCCGATCTCTATATGCGGAATAGACCGTGAGAATGGCAATATCCGCATAGTATTCGAGATCAGAGGCAAGGGAACAAACGAGCTTGCCGATATCAATGTGCATGAGACAATGGATATAGTCGCTCCTCTCGGAAAGGGCTTCGAGCTGCTTTCACAGGACAAGAGGGCTGTTATCATAGGCGGCGGCATAGGCACGCCTCCGCTGGTGCCGATAGCAGAGCACTACGGTAAGAATGCATCGGTTATATGCGGCTTCAGAAATGCATCTGCCGTGATACTGCAGAATGATTACAGAAATACGGGCGCAGAGGTGATACTCTGTACCGATGACGGCTCTGCAGGCAGAAAAGGCTTCGTTACCGATGCCTTTGACGAGGTGCTGAAAAACGGCAAGCCCGATATCGTATACGCATGCGGTCCTATGGTCATGCTCAAACGTATAGCCGAAAGATGCATAGCCGAGGGTATTCGCTGTCAGATATCGCTTGAGGAGAGAATGGGCTGCGGTGTAGGTGCCTGTCTCGGCTGTGCGTGTGTGACACACAAGGACGGCGAAGAGAGATACGCGCATGTATGCAAGGACGGTCCTGTATTTGAAGCGGAGGAGGTGTTCGGATGAGTCTGGCAGTTGATTTTGCAGGTGTGCATTTCAAGAACCCGGTAGTGCCTGCTTCGGGCACATTCGGGTACGGCAGGGAATATGAGGAGTTCTATCCGCTTTCAAAGCTCGGCGGTATTTCTGTCAAGGGCACTACGGGCAGCAGAAGAACAGGCAATCTTCCCCCGAGGATAGCAGAAACGCCTATGGGTATGCTCAATTCCGTAGGACTTCAGAATCCCGGTATAGACCATTTCATAGAAAAGGAACTGCCCTATCTGAAAACAAAGGATACTGTGATCATAGCGAACATCGCAGGCTCTACCCCCGATGAATACCGCACCATAGCCGAAAAGCTCGAAAAGACCGATGTTGATATGATAGAGGTCAATATCTCCTGCCCCAATGTAAAGGCAGGCGGTGCGGCGTTTGGTGTCAGCACCGAGGGCGCGTCACTTATAACAAGGACTGTTAGGGAAGTCACGAAAAAGCCTGTTATGATGAAGCTTTCCCCGAATGTGACGAGCATCACCGATATCGCAAAGGCTTGTGAGGCTGAGGGCGCGGATGCAGTATCGCTTATCAATACCCTTCTCGGTATGAGGATAGATATACGCACAAAAAGGCCTGTGCTCCACAATAATGTGGGCGGCATGTCAGGTCCTGCGGTATTCCCCGTGGCTGTGCGTATGGTATGGCAGGTGGCAAACGCCGTTAATATACCCGTATGCGGCATGGGCGGAGTATCCACCTGGGAGGATGCCGTTGAAATGATGATGGCCGGAGCTTCGCTGATACAGGTCGGTGCAGCTATATTCAACGACCCGCTGGCCCCTGTAAAAATAATAGACGGACTTGAAGAATATACCTCTGCACAGGGCATATCCATAACGGATATAGTCGGCTCTGTACAGCCTTGGTAAACTGATAAATACGCTTAAAGAGCCGATGCACTGCATCGGCTCTTTTTGTCGCGTTAAAATCTAAATTGTGATTTAAAAATTAACAAAATATCTATTTTCTTAGATGTGCCAAAGTAGTATAATAGAATAGAGTATCTGTCTGAGGTATTCAGGCAGACTTGATAAAAAATATGGCATGAGCCTGAATATATATGACCATGCATAAAACGGAAAGGACGGTAGAGCATGAAGATCAGCTTAAGGCAGAGAATAATATGCGGTCTGACTGCTTTTGCTTTCACATTAACTGCACTGACACCGTCGGTCTGGGTATTCGCAGAGGATGCAGCCGACGAGATAACAGGTATAACTGCAGAAGAAGTAGCTGTAGCTGATGCACCCGAAGGGGATACCCCCGCGGAAGAATCAGGAGATACCTCCGCGGAAGAATCAGGAGATCCATCCGAAGAGACAGGAGATACAGTAACAGTATCTGATATGCCGACAGTGCCTGTGTCTGACACGGGTACAGAGATGGTATCATATGATACCTACCTTGGTATTGCCCCTGTTGACGGAGAGCTCGTTGACGGCATGATAAGCAATACTACGGTCAGCAGCGCAGAAAGCACGGAGATTCTCACAGCAGCGGGCTTTGAGCAGTCAGAGCTCGGCGCACAGAAACTGAGCATAACTATAAAGGAGCTCCCCGAGACCGAAAACGGCGAGATAATCGCACTTTACGGCATAAAGGACGGCACACTTTCAGAAGAGGCTTTGCTTGTATCGCCCGAGATCGGCGCGTCCGCGGAAATGGACATCACCGAATGGAGCGGCGCTGCCCTTGTGAAGATACTTCCCTCCGAGCAGGAGCTTTCCTTCACAGGTGAGGATGAGGGCACCAACGTCAGCATCAGCGGCATACTGCCCGACGGTGCGGAGATCACCGCAGAGCCTGTGGAAGCAGGCGAGGTAAGAGAGATCATCGAGAACGAGGACACTGCGCCTATAGCAGACGTAGTCTTTGCGTATGACATAAGCATCAACTCCGCGGCGGGCGAGTTCCAGCCGACTGAGGGTGAGAGCGTGGACGTAGTGCTCTCTTCCCCTGCGATCGCGGAGGCAGCAGCAAGAGGCGGCAGGCTCACTGTCGTTCATATAGCCGATGACGGCACTGTTACGGATATCATCTGCGACGTGTCCGAGGACGGCACTGTGTCCTTCTCGGCGGACGGATTTTCCGTATACGCCGTGGTCGAGCATACCATCGAGGGCACTCTGAGCGTTGCTGACAAGACCTATAAGATCACCGTCGAATACGGCGACGAGGCAGGCATCCCCGCAGGCGCGACACTTCGCGTATGGTGGGCTGATCCCGAGGAGTATCTCCCCGGCACGATGGAGGTACTCGGCTGGACTGACGATGACATGGTATACTACTCCAAGTTCTTTGACCTTGCGATAATGTTTGACGGTGTTGAGACCGAGCCCCAGGCCCCCGTATTCGTTACGGCGGAGCTCCTTGACGTTGAGGAGGGCGCAAAGGCCCTCAAGGTCGTTCACTTCACCGATGACGGCGCAGAAGAGATCAGGGGCAATGTATCCGACGATGCCGTGATCACATTTGAGACGGACAGCTTCTCGGTATACGGCTTCGGCAGTGCTATGCACGCGCTCGCATCAGAGAAGACCGATTCCCTTGAATTCGCGGTGTACAGCTTTGACGAGACTGCGGCTGACAGCGCACTTGCACAGATAGAAGTGCCCGAGGAGGGCTTTGAGACTCTCAGGACCGTCACCTTTGCAGACAGAGGCGACAGCGAGCTGTGGGTCAGGGCTACCCTGCCCGAGGGAGCACAGCTTCCCGAGGGCGAGAGCATAGGCGTATATGCAATAAAGGATAATGCCGCATGCGATGTTATGATCGGTGATATCGCTGCGGACAGCGAGCTGCGCCCTATTGACAGCAATACCGAGGGCGTTGCGCTCATAAAGGACACGGGCTACCGCCATCTGAACCTCAAGGCATTCCCCGATGAGGCATCTATCATTGCGCTTGACGGCATGATGCCCAAGGAGTCCGCACTCACCGCCGATGATGTTACGGCGCAGTATGCCGCTGCGGAGGACGAGGGCAGTGAGACCACCACCCTTGCCGCATATGACATCACGATAAACGCCCCCCGCGGCGAGTATCAGCCCACCGAGGAGCGCCCCATCAGCGTTGAGATCACCGACCCGCGCATAAACACAGACGGCAATATCGAGCTCTATCACATCACCGATGACGGTGTGACCGAGCAGGTGACCGATTTTACCCTCTCTCAGGGTAAGATCAGCTTTGCTGCGGTTGGATTTAGTGTGTATAAGATAGTTACTAATGTTATTGGTCAGAATGATAGTGATATCTTCGACATTATTGCTGATCATGGAGAAGAGGGCTTTGATGTAAGTTTTGTCGGAAGTAGAATGAGCGATGTAACAACTAATCCGAAATATCCTGGACCTTTTTATTTTGTAGATAATATAATTGATGCTCCAAATAGTAGAACTGGAATTGAATGTAGTCCTGCTAATGATTCCTCTAATGCAGCAAAAATCTACTTTAAAAAAGCCGGTGAAGATACTAACAAGTTCTATCTATATTTTAAAGAAGCTAATGGAACAAAAAAGTATTTTAATATGTTTACAGGCGACT
>CACZPE010000316.1 GCA_902782875.1 uncultured Ruminococcus sp.
CGGCGGGCAGTATGTTCCCGAAACTGTAATGAACGCAGTCAACGAGCTCGATGAAGCATATACCAGATACAAGGATGACGAACAGTTCAAAGCAGAGCTCAAACAGCTCTATCTCGAATATGCGAACCGCCCCTCTCTGCTTTACTATGCAGAGCATATGACAAAGGATCTCGGCGGCGCAAAGATATATATAAAGAGAGAAGATCTCAACCATACAGGTGCGCATAAGGTAAACAACTGTCTTGGACAGATACTGCTTGCAAAGAAAATGGGCAAAAAGCGCATAATCGCCGAAACAGGCGCAGGTCAGCACGGTGTTGCTACTGCTACGGTATGTGCCCTTCTCGGTCTTGAATGCTGTGTATATATGGGCAAAGAGGATACCGAGAGACAGTCCCTCAATGTATACCGCATGGAGCTTCTTGGTGCGAAAGTCGTTCCCGTCGAGAGCGGAACGGCTACACTCAAGGACGCTATAAACGAAGCTATGCGCGACTGGTGCACCAATATAGAAACGACATTCTACTGCATAGGATCGGTTATGGGTCCTCATCCGTATCCCACAATGGTAAGAGATTTCCAGAAGATCATCGGCGAAGAGATAAGAGAGCAGATGATGAAGGCTGAAGGAAAGCTCCCTGATGCTGTCATTGCATGCGTAGGCGGAGGTTCAAACGCCATGGGAGCATTCTATGACTTCATTCCCGATAATAGTGTGCGTCTTATCGGAGCCGAAGCCGCAGGAAGAGGCATTGACACAGCCGAGACCGCTGCTACCCTTTCAAAGGGTACGATGGGTATCTTCCACGGAATGAAGTCAGTATTCCTGCAGGACAGCTATGGTCAGATCGCTCCTGTATACTCAATATCAGCAGGTCTTGACTACCCCGGTATAGGTCCCGAGCATGCATAGCTCTGGAAAACCGGCAGAGCGGAATACATGGCTATTACAGATGAAGAAGCTGTATGCGCATTTGAATATCTTTCAAAAACAGAAGGAATAATCCCCGCAATAGAATCTGCCCACGCGGTAGCAGCAGCACTTAAGATCGCTCCTGCTATGGACAAGGACAAGGTGATCGTTATAAATCTTTCCGGCAGAGGCGATAAGGATGTATATTCCATTGCAAGATACAGAGGGAAGAATATATCGAATTCCTGAAAGGAGAAAACAATGAACCGCATAGATAAATGCTTTGCACAGCTGAAAGCCGAAAACAGAAAGGCTCTTATAACATTTGTGACCGCTGGTGATCCCGATCTTGATACTACCGTAAATACCGTACTTAGCATGTACGACAACGGGGCTGACATAATCGAGCTCGGCGTACCCTTTTCCGATCCCATCGCAGAAGGCGTTACCATACAGCGTTCATCCCTCCGTTCGCTCAGGGGCGGAACAACACTTGACGGCATATTCGGTGCTGTTGACAAGATAAGAGAACGTTCTGACAAGCCTCTCGTACTTATGATGTATCTTAACACAATATACGTTTACGGTACGGAGAAGTTTTTCTCCATATGTGCCGAAAAGGGCATAGATGCAGTTATAGTGCCTGATATGCCTTATGAGGAAAGAGATGAAGTACTCCCCTTTGCCAAAAAATACGGAGTATACAACATAAATCTCGTCTCACCTGCCTCACATGAAAGGATAAAGAAGATAGCTGCAGACTCCGAAGGCTTTCTCTACTGCGTATCCTCCAACGGAGTTACAGGTGTGAGAAGCGAATACAAGACTGATTTTGATGAATTCTTCGGGATAATAAAGGAAAACGCAAAATGCCCGTACTGCGTAGGCTTCGGCATTTCAGGAGCTGAACAGGCAAGAAATATGTCCTCCTACTGTGACGGTGTAATTGTGGGCAGCGCCATAGTCAGGATAATGGAAGAAAACGGCACTGACTCTCCCGAAAGAGTCGGAGAATTTGTAAATTCGCTGAGAAGCGGACTTGACAGCTGATAACAGCGGACAGACCTTTCCGGTCTGTCCGTTTTTCATTTTTTGCTAAATTATTCAGTATCTATTGCAATCATCTCCGATATGATGTATAATAACTACAGTCTGTTTCAATAAAAATATCGGAGGGAACGCTATGGCTGAAAAAAGATATACGGTCACACTCAAAGAGATCATAGACGAATTCAATCTTGAAACGATCTATACTCCTGTTGAGGCTTCCAAGCTTATAGTAAACGAAACTGAAGTAAACCGTCCCGGCCTTCAGCTCGTAGGCTTCTACGAGTACTTCAACAATGAGAGGATACAGATAGTAGGTAAAGCTGAATTTGCCTATCTTGCCACACTTGATGAGGTAACAAGAAAAGATCACCTTGAAATGCTCTTCGCTCAGCACGTTCCTGCTGTGATAATAACAAGAGAGCTCCCCTATTTCCCGGAAATGACAGAACTTGCGGCCACACATGAAACTCCCCTGCTCAGATGCAAGGACAGCACCTCCGCCTTCATGTCCGCACTTATCGCTTACCTCAATCTTCACCTTGCTCCGAGAATAACCCGTCACGGTGTGCTTATTGAAGTATGCGGCGAAGGTATGCTGATCCTCGGCGAGAGCGGCGTAGGTAAGAGCGAGACTGCAGTTGAACTTATAAAGCGCGGTCACAGACTGGTTGCAGATGATGCTGTAGAGATAAGAAAAGTATCCAACATCAGCCTTGTAGGCTCATCTCCCGAGAATATCAGACACTATCTCGAGCTCAGAGGCATAGGTATAGTCAATGCCAGAAGGCTCTTCGGTATGGGCTCTGTAAAAGTGACCGAGAAAATTGATATGATAGTAGAACTCGAGCCCTGGGACAGCGAAAAAGTATACGACAGAATGGGCGTTGACGAGGAATACACCTCTATCCTCGGTGTAAAGATACCCTATTCGGTAATACCCGTAAAGCCCGGCCGTAATCTTGCGGTAATACTTGAAGTAGCCGCTATGAACAACAGGCAGAAAAAGATGGGCTATAACGCAGCTCAGGAGCTTCTCGACAATCTCGGTCTTGAAGCAGAACACAGAGAAGTAGTAAAGAAATGGGATATTTATTGATCTGATCCTATATTATACTGCCGTTTGAGCATATCGCTTAAACGGCAGTTTTTTGTATATTCATATATTATGTGATAATATGGTGCTGTTATGCTGAAAAAAAGCAAAAAATCATAAAAACCGATGTCAAATATGCACTGAAAGGCTTGATTTATATTAAGTAATATGGTATAATTACAGAATATGACATACGGTAATGTTTGGAGATGAACACAATGACTATTTATCTCTGCGGTTTCATGGGCTGCGGAAAAACCACAGTAGGAAAGGTGCTTGCCGGCAGACTGCACGAGACTTATACTGATATGGACAGCTTTATCGTACAGTGCGAACGCATGAGTATAGCAAATATCTTTGCAAATATGGGCGAAAGCTATTTCAGACAGCGTGAGACACAGGCGATAGGTCAACTCGGCGATCTCGGAGGCATCATCGCCTGCGGCGGCGGTGCTATGCTCAAGGAAGAGAATGCCCGCATCGCTTCTGAAAAGGGTAAGGTCGTATATATCGACACACCTTTTGATATCTGCTACAGCAGGATCGAGGGAGATACCACACGCCCGATAGTAATGTCCAACACCAGACAGTCTCTTGAAGAACTGTACAACACAAGAGAAAAGCTGTACTCGGCCAACTCGGAATATACAGTTGACGGAACAGGGACACCTGATATGATAGCTGACAGGATAATATCATTGCTGAACCTAAACTATAAATAATTGAAAAGGACGATCAGATGAAGGTATATTGTCTCGGAGTGGACGTTGGCTCCACTACCGTCAAAACAGTCATCCTCGATGAGGGTAAGATAGTATATTCCAAATATCAGAGGCATTTTTCCAAAGTACGTGAAACCACCGCTGAACAGATAAAAGAGATCAGGGAGAAATTTCCCGACGCCAAGTTCAAGCCCTCTGTAACCGGCTCTGCAGGTCTCGGTCTTGCGAACGCCGCAGGACTGCCTTTTGTGCAGGAGGTACACAGTGCCTTTATATCCGTAAAGAAGGATTATCCCGACGCTGACTGCGTTATAGAGCTCGGCGGCGAGGACGCTAAGCTTATATTCCTTACAGGCGGCGTAGAGCAGAGAATGAATGGTTCCTGCGCAGGCGGCACAGGTGCATTCATTGATCAGATGGCAACTCTTCTCGGCATCACCGTGAACCAGATGGATGAGCTTTCCGCACATGCGGAAAAGAAATATCCCATCGCTTCAAGATGCGGAGTATTCGCTAAATCAGATATACAGCCGCTTATCAATCAGGGCGCAAGACGCGAGGATATCGCAGCTTCCATATTCCAGGCTGTAGTTGACCAGACTGTTGCAGGCCTTGCTCAGGGACGCGAGATCCAAGGAAAGGTACTTTTCCTCGGCGGTCCCCTTTCATTCATCAGAGGACTAAGACGCGCATTCGTTGAGACACTTCGTCTTGATGAACGCCATGCGATATTCCCCGAAAACGCTCAGTGCTTTATGGCATACGGCAGTGCTCTCTATGCAGCACAGGCGGTAGAACGTGAATTCACCGCTGATGAAATGATCTCTATGATCGAGAACGCTCCTGTTAGTGATAATATAATCACAGGCAGAAGGCTCTTTGAAAACGAAGAGGAATATGAAGAATTCAAAAAGAGCCACGCAAGATATGATCTGCCGAAGGTTGATATAAGCACCTATACAGGTGATGCTTATCTCGGTATAGACGCAGGTTCCACGACCACCAAGCTCGTACTTATAACTCCTGACGGCAAGCTGCTCTACAGTCATTATCAGCCGAATAAAGGTCAGCCTCTCGGCGTAATTACCGATCAGCTCAAAGAGATATACGCCCTCACCGGAGACAGGATAAAGATACTCTCATCCGCCGTTACAGGCTATGGTGAGGAGCTTATAAAAGCAGGTGTGGGTGTTGATTACGGTCTGGTAGAGACAGTGGCGCACTATAAAGCAGCATCATACTTCTGCCCGGATGTCGATTTCATAATAGATATCGGCGGACAGGACATGAAGTGCTTCAAGATAAAGAACAGAGCAATAGACAGCATCATGCTCAACGAAGCCTGTTCTTCGGGCTGTGGTTCATTCATACAGACATTCGCGGAGGCACTCGGATACAATATAGCTGATTTTGCCAAACTCGGCCTTTTTGCAGAGCGTCCTGTCGATCTCGGATCACGCTGCACTGTATTCATGAACAGCTCGGTAAAGCAGGCACAGAAAGACGGTGCTTCGGTAGAGGATATTTCCGCAGGTCTTTCTTCATCTATTATCAAAAATGCGATATACAAGGTAATCAGAGCAAATTCCGCGGAGGAACTCGGCCACAATATCGTTGTACAGGGCGGTACATTCCTTAATGACGCTGTACTGCGTGCATTCGAGCTCGAGATAGGCCACGAAGTGCTTCGTCCTGCTGTAGCAGGTCTTATGGGAGCATTCGGCGCGGCTCTGTATTCTATGGAAGTATCAAAGGCAGAAGGCAAAAAGGAATCCGAACTTATAACTCCGGATGCACTGTCGGTCTTCACCTATCAGTCCAAACAGATAAAGTGCGGAGGCTGCACAGCAAACTGCCAGCTCAATCTCATCACATTTACAGGCGGCAGACGCTTCATCAGCGGCAACAAATGTGAGAAGGGCGCAGGTATAAAGCATACCGTAAAAGCTCCCTCGCTCTATGAATACAAATATCAGAAGCTGCTCTCGATCGCAGCTGAGCCCAATCCGGAAAATCCGAGGGGCGTAATCGGAATACCGCTTATACTCAATTTCTATGAACAGCTCCCCTTCTGGAAAACGCTGTTCAATAAGCTGGGATTTGCCGTACAGGTCTCTGATGAGAGTACAAGACAGACTTACTACAAGGGTCAGCATACCATTCCTTCGGATACAGTATGTTATCCTGCGAAGCTTGCTCACGGACATATCATAGACCTTCTCGAAAAAGGCGTTGACCTTATCTTCTATCCGTGCGAAACGTATAACGTCGATGAGAAGAAGGGCGACAACAACTACAACTGCCCTGTTGTTGCATACTACCCTGAGCTTCTCAAAGCGAATATCCCCGAGCTTAACTCAGAGAATTTCTTTATGCCTTATATGAACATCAATCTCAAAAAGCATATGGTACAGTCTCTCTGTGAGCAGTTCAAACGCTACGGACTGAAAAAGCGCGAGGTCGGCGCTGCGTGGGAAGAGGGAATCAAGTCGCTTGAAGCCTTCAGAAAGGATATCACCGAGCAGGGTGTAAAGACCATAGCTGAAGCAAGAGAAATGGGCGTGCCCATAATCGTTATAATCGGCAGACCGTATCATCTTGATCCCGAGATCAACCACGGCA
>CACZPE010000317.1 GCA_902782875.1 uncultured Ruminococcus sp.
ATCTCATAACCCCATTTGCTGTATTCCTTTCCAAATCTTTCCTCGTCGGCATACAGTTCGCTCATTCCAAATGTCACAAGGTGGCTGTAGCCTTTGGGTGATGTGTATATGCTGTATCCGTCAAGATATTCGTTTCCTCCGAACATGGCACGGCTTGTGATAACAGTCCCGTAGTGCTCGGGATTCTGATCGCCATACACTTCCTTGAAGCCCGCCTCTATCTCATCCCATCCGGGAGCCCATTCCTCGTCTTTTGCCTTTTCTCTGAATTCTTCAGGTGTCATAGTTGTTCTCCTTTTCATCTGTACATGTCTGGATTTTTTTCGTATTTTACAAGGCGGCCCAGCTTTGCGTGCATCTGCCCTATCCTGTCCGCTATATAATCATAGAGATCATCTTCCACATATGCTATCCTGTCAATATCCAGCGGATAGTCCTCCGGAAGCTCGTCATTGAACACAACATTTATAACATAGTCGCCGCAGGATCTGAAAAGCTCCGTGATATCCGCGATATCCCGCTTTTCTTCCTCCGTGAAAAAGGGCTGCTCACATAATCTGTCTCTGATATGCCCGCAAAAAAACTCAAACCATTCATCCCAGTTCTGGTTGCCGTTGTTCTGGGCCTCATACCGCAGCTTTTCGATCTCACGAAGCAGCTCGCCCTGCAGTGTATCAGCCTGTCCCCTTGGCGGAACAAGCTCCTTCATGATATATGTGCACTCCTTCGCATAGTGCATGATATACTTTCTGCCTTTTATATCCTCTATCATATTTCCACTCTTTTCCTGTATCGGTATATCATCCTGTGTTATCTTGCATCTGCTTTTCTCACTCAAGACACACCTGACACCCGAAGGAGCTGACATATGCATCATGTTTCGGGCATTTTGGGAAGCCGCACCTGACAGGATCATTTTCATCAGCTTCATCAAGCCATTCTGTCAGTGCAGATTCAGCAATATCATCCTTAGTCATCCGTTCTATAAGCTTTTCAAACTTATCAAGATAAAACAGCATCCTTTCTTCATCAGGGCAGTAATCAAGAGTTTCCCAGCCGAGTTTTCGTCTTGCTCCGTCAACTACATTCAGCATAAATGTTTTATCTTCATCAAAGCTGTCTCTGCTCCACGGCATTTCTACTATTTCAAAGCCAACAACGCCAAGCCCGAAAACGCTCTGATTTTTCTCAGCAAGAAATACCATCAGACGTTTCTGACTTTCGGTTTTTGCTATCCTGCCGCCGCTCAGGCAAAGAACATTTATAAACGCAGCTGTCCCGCCGTTGGACATTTTCAGTGAATCTGAAAGATATGATGGTACGGGTATATCAGAAGTGCTGATGCCTTGCTCAGTTCTTTTCCTGTATTCCCTCTGCCATTCACTGCTTTCTTCAGGATCAAACCTGAATAATATCAAATTCCCCATTTTATTTCCTCTCAGCGGGTATAAAGCCACTCTTTCGCTTTTTCGTAATCAGAAATAAATGCGACAACTATACCTTTTTTCTCTATGCTTCTGAATACCCTGTACCAGCATCTGTCCACTCCTACAAATGCGATTTTCCTGAACACCTTGGCGGTGTCAGATATGCCGTTTATTATCGTTTCAGCGATACGTTCGGTAATATCCGTTTCATCCAGATCGATTATCATAAATGAAGAAACAGACGGCCTTGAAAAGCGTTTGATATCATCAGTGAATTTGGCGATCACTTCATCTTCGTATTCACCCATAGAATCCAGATGCTCACACCATATCGTCCCGCCGTTGTAACTGAGCTCAAACGATCTCTTTTTTAGGCCTGCCCTCTGAATATCATTCATGACATCTTCCTCCGAAGCGGATCCCGGTTTACTGACAGCGGATATCCTCTATGCCTTTTATCATCTCAACTATCATATCGTGAGTCGGCGTCGGGACGCCGTATTTCCTGCCTATCCGCTGTATGCACCCGTTGAGCGTATCTATTTCCGTTTTCTGCCGCTTTTCAATATCCTGCAGTGTTGATGCACGGTGTGCAAAGGTGTCGGGCACCATTTTGCCGTAAAATGCTTTTCTGTACTCCTCCGGTGTCTTCCAGAATGTGCTGTAGCCTGCCGCTTCCATTACACCATAGGTCTCATCTATCAGTCTGTTCATGATACCTACAAGATGATCTGAGCCCGCAAGCTGACCATAGGTCATATTCACGATCGCACCCAGGGGATTGAGTGTGGTATTATAAAGCATTTTTGCCCACAGAGCCTGCTCCAGCTCCTCCGATACCTCAGAGGGTATACCCGAATCACTGATGGCGCGGGCCAGCGGCTCAAGCTCCTTTATTGATGCCCCGTGCAGAGAGCCCAGCAGTATGGGGGCAGTATGCACCGTAGCTTTGGTAACACCGGGTTTAGTTCTTTCAAAGCCCGTGATCACCCTTGCGTTATACACCTGTGAGGTCGGGAAATGCTCCAGATATATCTCATCATTTCCCCATCCGTTCTGGAAAAGAATTATACGCCCGTCCTGTCCTGCTATCACAGGATGAGCCGCCAGTTCATCGGCCACAGTCCTGTTTGACATGGTCTTTACCGCCACTGCGATATAATCAAAGCTTCTGTCTATACTGTCATAGCTTTCGTATACCGTAATGCGCTCCGCAGGTATCTCAAGCTCTCCGAATATCCCTGTCCTTTTCAGGCCGTTCTTTCTGATATACTCAGCTGTGCTGCTTCTGGCAAGCAAAGCTGTTTCCATTCCCGCATCTGCCGCAGCTATCGCTATGGCAATTCCCACTGCACCTGTTCCTATAACCAGTACTTTCACAATATACCCTCCCGATCTATCTTAAGTATCTCATCTGCGAGCCTTGCGGCATCACCGACATAATCATTGCAGCTTTTTCTCAGTTTTCCGTGTGCCATAATAAGACGGCTGCACTCGGTCTGACCGTTTTGTTCAATAAATCTCTGCTCATACAGCTCTGCGGCTTCGGGCTTCAGGCTCTCCACGATTTTCCTTCCCGCAAGGAATGCACCGCATTTGCCGCCCTCGGAACGGGGCTTCGGAGCAGTATTTCTTGCTTCCTCCGCAGTTATCCCCAGCCTTTCCGCAAAAGCCGTGTACACCGACACAGCGCAGTTATTGCCGTTCTTGTGATTGCTTCTTGCATTGTTTTCGTAATTCATATCTTTACTCCCGCAGGTATCATTATTTTGTATTATGAAAATCACCTATCTGCCCGAGCATATCCCCTATACTGTGATATCTTCCCGAATAGATCACAGGATCGAGCAGAGTGAGATCCACATCAAAAATATCTTTGCATACAAGCCTTTCATCCATCTGGATATTTCGGATATTGCAGAAGAACGTGGTTGAATCACCCTTCACGATACTTTCTGCCACTTCACATTCATATACCCATCTGCTTTTATCCAGAACGGGAACATCCAGCACCTCTCCGCGGACAACATCATAAGCAATATCATCCTTTCTGCCGTGATGTGTTCCGAAATAATCCATGAGTGGCAGCATATCCCTGCTGACAAGATTTGCGCTGAATATCCCTGTCCTTACTGTATTCATTTTCGTAGTCTTTGTTCCTGACATACTGATGACCAGCAGATATCCGTCGCCCTCTTCGTGAGTGACGCTGACCCATGTTATGGGCGCAAAATTGGCAGTGCCGTCCTCGTTGTTCGTCCCGATAATAAAGGCAGGCTGTACACACATCGAGTATATCGGGTCGACCGACCTTCGCTTCGGCATAATATCCCCCCTGAAAAGGCATCCTGTCGTGCCGGTATATTTATCCCTTTAAAAGTGATCATGTTTGTTGAATAACTTTGCGTAGATGTTCAAATACCACTGTGGAAAGATCAAAAGTGAGTGAGCATTTATGCTATAAGACAGGTTGAAAACAGGTATAGCAATAATAGAGCAGGCTGTCAAGTGAAGATGGTGTCTTGCCATTGGTATGAAAAGCGATAAGCAAATCAACCAACCAGCAATCAAATGGAATGTCAGAAGTCCACAAATTGACGTAAATCATATCGTCTGCTTTTACCCCATAAAAGATTTTATATGCTCCGATTTCAGGGTCGCGGGCCGAGTATCACATTATTATTCTCATCTGATGCCAGATCTTCCAATTGAATGTATAAAGGAAACCTGTCAGAGAGCTCTTCATAAGGTGACTTTCTTGCCAGCAGAAGATACTGAGGCTTGCCGTCATATACGGAAACATCGGAAAGCAC
>CACZPE010000318.1 GCA_902782875.1 uncultured Ruminococcus sp.
ATATCTATATACACTGAGTTTTTGTCATATCCGTGACGCTCTCTGCTTGTTATGATCGTCCTTGTGACCTTGGGAGCCTCGGTCTCCGTCTCTTCCTCGTCCTCCTCGGGCTCATCATACTCGGCTTCGTATACTTCGCCGTCGTCTTCCTCTGTTTCGCCTGTCTCATAGTCGATATACTCGTATGAGACGGAGCTTACGGTCGTTGTGGTGACAGGCGCCTCTGTCTCTGAGACAGTGGTCGTTTCCTCAGTGACGGTCTCGGTATCTGTCATCTCGATCTCGGCTATCTGGGTATTTCCTGTGCCCTCACTGCTGTGTTCGGGCAGCAGCATAAGCACAACGCTGCCTGCGATTATCAGACCGAAAAATCCCATCAGAAGCTTATTCGTGCCCGTGTCTGACTTTTTCTTTTTCTTTCTGCTCATCGTTATCTCCGTTATCCCGTATCATTTCAGCAAAGCGGCTATACCCTTAGCGGTGCGGTATGCACAATCCGTGAAATGATCACCTTTATTCAGCTCATATTCGGCGTCTGTGCCGATATGGCTGTAATGACGGTAAAGAGCTTCAGTACAGCTTTCTACCGTGCTCATATATCTGTTTTTTGTGTTTTTCTCCCTGTCTCCGACAGAAAGATATATCCTGTCAGGACGCACGCGCATGGGCGTACTGACTGCATATTCCTCAAATCCCGTATACCACAGCGATCCTGATATGCTTGCCGTCCTTGAGAATATATCCGTGCGGCTAAGTGACCACAGGGCGAAAAGCCCCGCCAGGGAATATCCTGCGATCGCGGTATACTGCGGCTCTGATCCGAGCTGCGCTTTTATATCGGGGATTATAGTGCCTGTAAGAAGGTCAAGATATCTCTGCCCTCCGCCTGTGAATCCGCCGATGCTTTTGGATATGGGCGGTATCTCCCAGGGGGAAAGATCACCGTTCCAGTCGGGGACTGTGACCGCTGCAAGAGTAAAGGGCCTGTCAGTAAGCTTTACAGCCTCGTCGTATACTTTCCTTCCCTCACCCTCAAAGGTGTTGAGTATCACGAGAGGTGCAGCTCCTCCCGTGCCGAAAAGCTCTGTATTATTCATCCTGTTTTTCATTCTGTTCACGGTAGTATCTCTCTATCGCATCAAGCGATGAGAGCAGCATTTTCTGTGCCTCCGGGGTATAGCATATCCTCTGGTATACCGCTCCCGCCTTTGACATGCGCTGTTCCTCGAATATGCCGGCTTCGGCTGATCTTTCGGTCACTGCCTTGGCATTATGCCCCGCATCATCGGTCACTACCCTGAGAAGGTTCTCCGATACCAGCCAGTCAGTCATCGCGTTTCTGATATGAGAGCATTTTATGCTTTCGTTATCCGCGCCCGACTGCTTTATAAGCTCATCTATAAACGATGTTATCGTAAGTGTCTCTTCCGATGCGGAAAGTTTGTCAGCGCTCTTTACAAGGATCTCGAGGGATGACGCGGCGGCTTTTTTCTTAGTGCGGGGGCGGGGCTTTATTCCCTTTTGCTTCATATACTCTGCTATCTCATCGAGGAATGTATCCCCGAAGCGTGAGAGCTTGAGCTTGCCAACACCCTGTATATCGAGAAATTCCGCTTCGTTCTGCGGCATCTTGGCAGCCATATCCGCAAGGGAAGAATCGGTGAATATATTATACGGCGGCACGCCGTTAATCCTTGCGACCGCGGCACGCAGCATACGAAGACGCTCGAAAAGCTCCTTGTCGTAGGTCCTGCTGTCGGTATGCACCGTGCTGAGATGAACTCTCGCACTTACCTTTATCTCGCCCCTGAGTACGGGCAGGGCCTTTGGTGTCAGCTTTGCAACGCGGTAATCATCGTCGGATATCTCGGTATATCCCATATCAGTCAGGCGCATGGCTATATCATATATATACTGCCTGCTCCTGTCCTTCATTATACCATATGTTGACAGCTTGTCAAGCCCTCTGTCCGTTATCTGTTCGGTGTTATCGCCGAGAAGTATCTTTGATACGGTGGATATCCCGTACTTCTGGCCCGAGCGGAATATACATGACATGATCTTCTGTGCATCAAGCGTGATATCGGTAAGAGTCTCATCGCTGCAGCATACAGAGCAGTTTTTGCATTCATAGGGGCTCTTTTCCCCGAAGTATCTGAGCATATACCGCCTCAGACAGCTCTGGGAGGTGCTGTAGAATATCATGTCGTTGAGCTTTTTGAGATCCCGTTCCTTTATCTTTGCGGCTTCTGCGGGCTCGAGCTCCGATTCCTCATAGCTTTTGTTTATCAGGAACTTTGCGATATTCACGTCTCTGCCGCTGTAAAACAGTATACAGTCAGAGGGGGAGCCGTCACGTCCTGCCCTTCCTGCTTCCTGATAGTAGCTCTC
>CACZPE010000319.1 GCA_902782875.1 uncultured Ruminococcus sp.
AAGCTTATCGGAGAATTCCAGTCGGGCAACACCATCATATTCATAGGCGATATGGAGGCATACAAGATGCTCGGTGTGGAAGAGGGCGTCTTTGCCGATGCAAGAGAGCTTTTTCCCGGTGACGACAACGCCGAGGAGATAGGCTACCGCCTGTCGGGCACCGATTTCAAGGACATTATCGAATATGAAGGACTTGACGATACAAAGCTGTATGTATCCTTCCGCAGGCCTGTAAAAACATTCGGGATGAGCGAGGAAAAGATGCGGGAGAACTATGACAGGGCCGTTGAATTCTGGCGTGCATATATTTCCGAGCACAGAAAATAAAATTTTCCTGTTTTTTTGAACTTTTTTTCAAAAAGCCCTTTACTTCTATCTTTTAGTGTGCTAAAATAGAATCATACCATCTGTCATATCCTGACAGACAGTACAAAGTACAAGGAGAATAAGATTATGAACCAGTATACAGAAAACAGTCTTGATCTTCTCTATGAGGCAATACTCTGCCTTGAAACAAAGGAAGAATGTGCTTCATTCTTTGAGGATCTGTGCACATCTCTCGAGCTCAGCTCCATGTCACAGAGAATGCTCGTTGCAAAAATGCTCACCGACAAGAAGGTATACAACAATATAGCCAAGGCTACAGGTGCAAGCACCGCCACAATATCCAGGGTTAACCGCACCCTGAACAGCAAATACAGCGGTATAGGCTACAAAACCGTCATCCAGAGGCTCAACAAGAAGGGCATATCGGTTGCCAGCGTGAATACAGGAGCAGAAAATACCAAGGAATGATGACCGGATATTCTGATTTCGCGTATTTCTATGACGCTCTGACGGAAAATGTACCATACAGGGATATAGCCCTTTTCATAGACACTATGGTCATGAATAACCAGGGCAGAAGAGGCATACTCCTCGATATAGCCTGCGGTACAGGCAGTCTGTGCATGGAAATGAGCAGACTGGGCTATGATGTGATCGGCACTGATATATCAGAGAATATGCTCTCTGAGGCTCTTGAAAGAAAACATGACAGTGAACTTGATATACAGTACCTCTGTCAGGATATGAGAGAGTTGGATATGTTCGGTACGATAGATGTCACGGTCTGTACTCTTGACAGCATTAACCATCTCCCCTGCTTTGATGACATCAGGCGTGTATTTGAACGTGTATCCCTTTTCTGTGAGAAGGACGGACTGTTCATATTCGACATGAACACGCCCTACAAGCACAGTGAAGTACTCGCAGACAATACATTCGTATACGACCTTGAGGATGTATACTGTGTATGGCAGAACACATACACTCCCGATGAATGCAAAGTCGATATCACTCTTGATATATTCGAGCGTGACGGAGACAGGTATACCCGTTATTCAGATGAGTTGACGGAGAGAGCATATCCCGCTGATATGACAGATGCCGCACTTGAAGAAGCGGGATTTGAGATACTCGGTAAATACGATGGATACTCCGACAGGGCTGTACACGACAGAAGCGAGCGCACGGTGTATGTATGCCGCATCAGAAATGTTAAAAATTCCATATTCAAAGGATAGTTGCAATGCAAATAGTCAGAACGATATCTCATGACGCCTCTGTCGTTGCTACGGCGGTAAACGCCCTCGACATGGTATCTGAGATAGAGAGGATACACAAGACCTCGGCTGTTGTCACCGCCGCTCTCGGCAGGCTGTCGATAGCTGCCTCGCTTATGGGTATAGGTCTTAAGGGGCGTGACGATTCGATCACGCTGAGAATAAACGGCGGAGGTCCGGCAGGCACGCTTATCGCCGTAGCCGACGGACTCGGCAATGTAAAGAGTTACGTACAGAATCCCGTGGTTGAAATACCTCTCAACCGATACGGCAAGCTCGATGTTGCAGGTGCTGTAGGTACCGACGGCACACTTGCGGTTGTAAAGGATCTCGGGCTCAAGGAGCCCTATTCCGGTCAGATACCTATAGTATCGGGTGAGATAGGCGATGATATAGCGAGCTACTTCGCCGTATCAGAGCAGATACCTACAGTATGCGGTGTCGGCGTGCTTGTAAACCCCGACCTTACGGTAAAGGCTGCCGGCGGTTATCTTATACAGCTTCTTCCTTATGCGGATGAATCATGCATAGATATAATAGAAAAGAATGTAAACTCTCTTCCGAGCGTAACTTCCATGCTCACTCAGGGATTTACAGCCGAGGATATGGCCAAAAAGGTGCTTGAAGGTCTTGAGCCAGACATAATGGACAGGCTTGAAGCACATTTCAAATGCGACTGCTCAAAGCAGAGAGTCGAAAAGGCCCTTATATCCATCGGAAAGAGCGAGCTTGAAAGGCTCGCTGAAGAACAGGACAGCACCGAGGTCTGCTGTCATTTCTGCGGCAAGAAATACACCTTTACAGCCTCTGAGGTCAGAGGGCTTGTGAAGAGCGCATCAAGATAGGAGCTGTCTTAATATGGCAAAGAAAAAGATCGCAGTGATATTCGGCGGTATGTCGAATGAGCATGATATATCGCTCATCTCCGCATCGAACGTCATTACCAACCTTGACAAGGCAAAATATGATGTTATACCGATCGGTATAACCAAAAAGTGCATATGGTATTTCTACCCCGGAGATGTGGAGTCCATAAA
>CACZPE010000320.1 GCA_902782875.1 uncultured Ruminococcus sp.
ACCGTACTTGATTTATGGTCTGTTCTTGCAGTTTGGTTTTAGGGAATGGCTTTTCATACTTTATTTTCGGGGGCGTGTTTTTTTACAGCCCCTTTTTATATACTGCATATACGTATCTTGCGGTATATCATTATACATATCACGAACATAAGCACATAAGCCGCACTGTATACAATAGTCGCCGGGGCAGGCGTGCCGAAAAATGCCATAATAAGCACATTAGGCAGCCATACCACCGCACTGAGTTCAAGCGAGAACACGACCGCATCCCTTGCGGTCCTGTCTGTCATGCAGTATCTGTACCAGAGCGGCATCAGAAGCCCTGCGATAAACATGAATACAGTAAATACGATATAGAATGCAGTCTCACGCTCTGCGGATACCCCGAGGACAGCACACAGACGCCACGAGCGGGATACAGCGCCCACAAGCATATCTGTCACTATATTCAGCGCCGCAAAAGCAGCTCCGTTTATGATACATGACACAAGAAAGGCTCTGTCGGATATATGCGATGCTTCTTCGTGCGGCACATGGTATTTTCTCATCACATAGCCGAGTATAAGGCCCTTTATCACATATGTCAGTATGTCAACGACTACTATACCCGCAGTCAGTGATCCTGCTATTATCTCACCGTCGCCCCCTGCCATGGCAAGGATATTCGGCAGATAGCTGCTGACACATATGAGCATGATATATGCAAAGCCTCTGAGCACGGTGTTTCTTACAGGCAGTCTGTATCCCAATATCATATACCCGATGCCGACCACCAGCTCCGCACAGACGGCATATATCAGAAAACCTGTGGTGATAAAGGACGGCGCTTCCGTCTTTCCTGCCATGATCTCCGCAAATATCCTGAGCGGTGTGCTGACCGCTTCGCTAAGCAGCAGATACACCAGCAGACGGGGTATCACGCCCGCATCAAATCTGTCTGCGGTCCTGCCTGACAGTCTTTTCACCATACCTGCTGAAATCGTCTTATCCATCATTATCCTCCGTTCTTATACGGTCATAACTGCTGCTTTATGACATTGAGCTTATCCATAAGTCTTTTCTGTACGCCAGCAAAGGTGATGATATCTTCCTCCGATATCCCCTCGAAAAGCTCATTCACAAAGCTTATGTTTCTGTCAAGATTGGCCGAACCCCAGCTTCTCCCCTTTTCAGTTATCACAATGGAGATATTGCGCCTGTCGCTGCTGCTCCTTTCCATCCTTATCAGGCCCTTCTCCGCCAGCTTGTCAGCCAGCTGCTTCATATTCTGCCTTGTGGTGCCGCATTTTTCCGCAAGCTGATTGAGATTGAGCGGCTCTTCACATCTGCCGAGCATCATCAGCGGGAGCCACTGCTTGGACGTGATGTCGTCCATACCCATATCCATCACATTCTGCAGGGTATTTGCAAGCAGGGATATCTCAACAAGTGCGGTAAACTCAGGCTTTTCATATATTTCCATAGCTTCCTCCCGATAATATGCAATATATTGCATATTTAATATACCATATCATGACAGCTTTGTCAAGACCTATAGATTATAATCTGATTAAATATATTAGAATACGATAAAACCCGTTTACACTGCTTATTTATTGTGGTATACTCAGATATGGGGTGATATTATGTTAAAGGAGATCGATTTTCCGTCGTCTGCATTCAAGAAGTTTTTTGGTATAGCTGCGGTGTTTTTCTTAGTCATAGGCTCTTTTCTTGTGCTGTGGCATATCTCTCAGGTACTGTCATACGGCGAGGTATGGGGCACAGTGTCTGAAATATACATAATGCCCAGAAGGGGCGGCGCAAGAGGTCCCAGCCTCAATAACGCAGACAGGGGCAGATACTTCGTGAAGTACACCGTTGATGGTACCGAATACGAGTCTTTGATCAGAAGGCCCTCTGACGATGCGGATATAGGTACGCCCGCTCTTGTGAGATACAAGAAGACAGATCCGCGCACGGTACTTTATGACAGCAGAGTTGTGCCCGACAGCCCTCTTCTGTTTATAATACCGGGCTTTGTATGCTTAGGTCTGATAGAGGTCATCAACTTCAGGGATAAATATGACCATCCTGATTACTGACAGACTTGCTTACGGCCTTCTGTGCCGTAAGCCATGCCGATTATGATAATGCTGCGAAGTGTTTTTCCGTTATATCCGGCACTTCGCAGCTTTTTTTCCGTGATTTTTTATTTTGTCTGTGTTATCATTACAACATCGAAAGGCTCTTACAGCAAAAGAATCTTTGAACTTCCATTCAAATGAAATGAGCCTTGTAAAACAAAGACACTCACAGCAACGAATAATACTATGATCTGTATTTACAGTGTCTTGTAAGGAAGGTACAAACAGCAATCCTTTATGAATATTTGGGATATTTATTACGTACCTTGACGGCCTGCGTAAGATAAGCATAAAGCTTATCTTACGCAAAAACCATTAAAGTAAAGGAGAATTTCATATGCTCGGATATATAAGAACAGAAGCAAATATGACCAGAACAGAAAACGGCGCAGCAGCGCATCTCTCTACAGGTTCTGACTGTCTCGACCTTTTTGCGGCAATAGGCGCTCTTAGAAATGCAGACGAAAACGAGATCACAGCAAGATTCCTGCGTGCATATGCAGAGAATGCGGACACAGCTATGAAGCTCCTTTTCTATGCGCGTGACATAAGGGGCGGCCTCGGCGAAAGACGAGTATTCCGCACTATAATAAGAACACTTGCATACACCTCCCCCGAAAGCGTGAGAAAGAATATCCGCTACTTCGGCGAGTACGGCAGATATGACGACCTGCTTGTGCTTCTCGACACCCCTCTCGCACAGGATGCGATATCTCTTATAAAGAGGACTCTTGAAAGCGATATCGCCTCTATGAAGAGAAACGGTGAGGTCACTCTGCTTGCAAAGTGGCTTCCCTCCGTCAATGCCTCCGGCAGAAACACCGTAAGGCTCGCAAAGATGACCGCAAGGGGCCTTGGTATGAGCTTTGAGCAGTACAGAAAGACTCTTTCCGCACTGCGCGGCTATATAGAAATAATAGAGAACGACCTGCGCGAGATGAACTACACCTTTGACTATGAGCACGTGCCCTCCCGTGCGCTCTACAAGTACCGCAAGGCATTTGTACGCAACGACGGCGAGAGATACACCCGCTTCATAGAGGACGCTTCACAGGGAAAGGCAATGCTCCATGCGGACAATGTCGCTCCCTATGAGCTGATATCCCCCTTCCTCGGCTGTTTCAGAGCAAACGGCAGATGGGAGTTCATAAGGAGTATGTCCCCCGCTGAGGAAAAGGCTCTCAACGCAACATGGAACGCACTCCCCGATTTCTGCGGCAATGACAACAGCCTTGCCGTGATAGACACCTCGGGCTCGATGTATTCGAGCGGCAGCCCCATGCCTGCGGCAGTGGCTCTCTCGCTGGGCCTGTACTTTGCGGAGCACAACAGGGGTGCATTCGCAAACAGCTTCATAGAATTCTCCGAAACACCTCAGCTGATCACCCTGAAGGGCCGTACCTTCGCGGAAAAGCTCCGCTATGCGGCAACTTTCTCGAAGGTGGCAAACACAAATCTTGAAGCGGTGTTCGATCTGATACTGCGTGCAGCGGTAAAGAACCGCGTAAAGCAGAAGGATCTGCCCGCAAGGCTCGTGATAATATCGGATATGGAGTTTGACTGCTGCATGAATAATGCAGACAGAACGGTATTCGACAACGCACGCAGAAGATATATGCTTCACGGCTACAGACTGCCCGATGTGGTATTCTGGAACGTCGCCAGCAGAAACAGACAGCAGCCCGTAACGATGAACGAGCAGGGCGCAGCACTCGTGTCGGGTGCAGCTCCCAGACTGTTCTCGATGATAGCAGGCGGAGAAATAACTCCCATGAAGATGATGAACGAAATCCTGAACAACGGGAGATATTCGCTCATCACCGCATAACGGATGTGATGATATGACTGAGATAAAAGGAAAAGTCAATACTGCCCTCTGCTTTGCAAAGGTGATAGACGAAAAGGCAGAGGAGCAGATACGGCGTATGTGCGACTATGAGCTGACAAAGGGCAGCAAGGTGCGCATAATGCCCGATGTACACGCAGGCAAGGGCTGCACTATAGGCACTACCATGACCGTAACGGACAAGGTATGCCCCAATATAGTCGGCGTTGATATCGGCTGCGGAATGTACACAACGGAGATAAACGAGCACGAGATAGATCTGATGAAACTGGACGCTGCGGCGCATTATATCCCCTCGGGCTTCAACACCTGGGAAAGCCCTGTTGAGAGCTTTGACCTGACCGCTCTCAGATGCTTTGAGGAGCTGAAGCATATTTCACGCATATCCTCATCCCTCGGCACTCTCGGCGGCGGCAACCATTTCATCGAGGTCGACCGTTCATCGGACGGCAGATACTATCTTGTGATACATTCGGGCAGCAGAAATCTCGGCAAGCAGACTGCAGAGATATACCAGAGATACGCTGTAGAACAGCACAAGGGCAGGGATGAGTATCTCGCGGAGAGAGAACGTATACTGTCTTACAAGGATCAGGGACGTGCATCGGAGATACAGCCCGCTCTTGACGAGCTTGAGAGGAAATACCGCCTTCTCAGTCCCGACATACCCGAGGATCTCTGCTGGCTCTCAGGGCAGCTTCTTGACGACTATCTGCACGATGTGGAGATATGTCAGCGCTTTGCAAAAAGGAGCCGCGAGCTGATGGCACAGATAATACTCGAACGCTCCGGGCTCTCATCCTGTGACAGCTTCCACACGATACACAACTATATCGACACGGAGGAAATGATACTCAGAAAGGGCGCTATCGCCGCGCATAAGGGCGAACGCGTGCTGATACCGATAAATATGCGTGACGGCTCTGTCATCGCAGTCGGAAAGGGCTGTGAGGAATGGAACTTCTCTGCGCCTCACGGTGCGGGACGTATTATGTCAAGATCAGCCGCAAAGAAGAACATATCCCTTAAGGAGTACAAAAGGGCGATGGCGGGAGTATACACCACATCGGTCAGCGAAAAGACCATAGATGAAGCGCCCATGGCGTATAAATCCCTGAATGATATCATTGATGTGATAGGCGACAGCGTGGAGATAAAGGACATAATGAAGCCCGTATTCAATTTCAAGGCAGAAGACGATGAAGTGCCGTGGAAGAAGGATCAGCAATAAGACCCTTCCACCACCAAAGCTAAAGCTTCGATGGTCCTCCTCCCCTTTCAGGGGAGGTTTTTGCGTTTCTGATAAAGGTCTCTCCTAATAAATATACCCATCCGATGCGTGCGAACACATCGGATGGGTATACTCTTATTCTAATTTCTAATTGCTGATTGTTTAAGTGCTTTGTATACCTTTTGCTGTGCAGGGAGACGCTCCCAGCGGCTGAAATCTGCGGAATACTGCTTTTTAAGTGCAAGAGCATCATCAGTACCGAGGAGCTTTGTCATATCAAGAGTCAGGCCGTGTACCGCGCACAGCATCCAGAATATGCTTGCAGGCTCCCTGTGCAGTACCGGAAGATGATAGATATACGACAGGACGGAATACACCGTTTCCGACGGCGGAGACTGTGAGCACATATCATTCAGAGCCTTCTCCATATCCTCCGCAAACCTGTCGTGACACGGGTCGTCTGCAGGCTTGCTGCCCATTCCTAAAAGCCCGTCTGTGGGCTTGCGCTTTCGCTCCAGCTCTTCTGCATAAGCGATATATCCTTCACAGATGCCCTGTATCAGCTCAAGCTCATTCATTCTCATCAGCCCCTGTGTCAGCCTCTGCGGTCTCCTCCGCGGCATTATCCGGTACGGCCTTCATATCGGCACGCCAGCGTATAACTATATATACCGCAAATCCTGCCGCTGCCGCCATGAATACGATGCCCAGTATATGCGCCGTGACAAGCGACATCGTTGTATCCTCAGCACAGAATATCTTATATCCCAGATATCCGATATATCCTGCGACCACCGCACGAAGCACAGCAGCCTTTGCCGCCCTTGAACTCCTGTCGGTATCGTTTCTGTTCATACCTGTCTCCTTATCCTGTATCATAAAAAGGGCTGCTCTGTGACAGCCCTTTTTGTTTTTTAACAGAGGTATCAGCCTGCCTTACCGGTCTTATGGTTGGATACAACGTCAAAGATAACAGCTACGAGAAGAACTGCGCCCTTTACGACGTACTGCCAGTTGTTGTCAAGACCGATGATGGACATACCCTGATTGATAACGCCCAGGAGGATAGCTCCGACCATGATGCCGGGAACTGTACCGCTTCCGCCGTATGCGGATGCGCCGCCTATGAAGCACGAGCCGATAGCGTCCATCTCGAAGGAGTTACCTGTATCACCGTTTACAGAGCCTATACGAGCTGCCATGAGCAGACCGGAAAGACCTGCGAGAAGTGACATGGATGTGTAAGCCATGAAGTAAACCTTTTCGGTATTGATACCGGAAAGCTTGGTAGCCTTTTCATTGCCGCCGACAGCGTAGAAATAACGTCCGAAAGCGGTCTTGGATGTGATGAATGCATAGATGAGAACTATTGCGAGCACCCACAGTGCCATAACGGGTATGCCCTTATAGTGTGCGAGCTTCCATGTGTAGCAGAGTATGAGTACATCGATAACTGCTGTCTTTCCGAAATCGGAAATGGGAGAAGCCTGCTTGTAGCCCTTCTTTGCCTTGTTTGCACGGGACATAACTGTGCTTACGATAAGGCCTGCCGAGATAAGTATGCCCACGATGAATGCCGACCATTTAGGATCTGAAGCCTCTGTGCCGTCTATACCGGGGATATTTATGTAGGAGGCGAATATCTTGAGGAATGTGCCGCTGTTGCCGGTGGTGTCGGGGATGGATATTGTCTTCGAGCCGAGTATCGCACGTCCGAGTCCTCTGAATAGGAACATACCCGAAAGGGTGCAGATAAACGGAGGAATGTGGATATTACCTATCCAGAAGCCCTGCCATATACCGATCAGGCACGAGAGGGCAAGACATATGAGGATTACCACTATTGCGGGAAGATTTGTGGATGAAAGCAGCTGTGCTGCGATTGCGCCTATAAGGCATACCGTCGAACCTACGGAAAGGTCGATGTTACCGCCTGTGAGTATGCACATGAGCATACCGCACGCCATTACGAGAACGTATGCATTCTGCAGAAGAAGGTTTGACATATTCTGTGCAAGAAGCAGACGGCCGTTAGTGAGAACTGCGAACAGGATGAATACCACGACCAGAGCAATGACCATGGTATATTTCTTGATAAAGGTTTTAGCGTTCATATTGCATTACCTCTCTTATTGTTTATCGGACTGGAGGATCGCCGCCATGATCTTTTCCTGTGTGGCTTCGGAAGCAGGCATCTCTGCTACCATATGACCCTCGTTCATAACGTAGATGCGGTCACACATACCCAGCAGCTCGGGCATCTCGGAAGATATCATGACAACGGATTTGCCTGCCGCCACGAGATCATTCATGATGCAGTATATCTCATACTTTGCACCGACATCGATACCTCTTGTAGGCTCGTCGAGTATGAGCACCTCGGGGTCGGCGAACATCCACTTCGAGAGCAGTACCTTCTGCTGGTTTCCGCCCGAAAGATTGCCGACGTTCTGCTGAACGGAAGGAGTCTTGGTGCGGAGCTTCTTCTTGTAGTCCTCTGCTACCGCGTTCTCCTTGTCTACGTCGATTATACCCTTATCGCACACCTTTTCAAGACGTGCCATAGTATTGTTCTTTGCGATGGATTCGGACAGTATAAGGCCGTTGCCCTTTCTGTCCTCGGTAACATACGCAAGTCCTGCCTCGATGGCATCACGTACGTTCTTGAAGGTCTTTTCCTTGCCGTCGATCCTTATCTCACCGCTGATATCAGTGCCGTAGGATCTGCCGAATATGGACATCGCAAGCTCGGTTCGTCCTGCGCCCTGCAGTCCCGAGAAGCCTACTATCTCTCCGCGGTGCACATTGAAGGATACGTTGTCAACGACCTTCTTTTCGGTATACAGCGGATGATGTACTGTCCAGTTCTTTACCTCCATGCCTATCTCGTCACTGACATGGTGCTCACGGGAAGGATAGCGGTCGCTGAGTTCACGGCCAACCATTCCCTTTATTATGCGGTCTTCATCTATGTCATGGTTTGCATTGTCGATCGTCTCAATAGTCGAACCGTCACGCACAACGGTTATCTTGTCTGCAACATACGATATCTCATTGAGCTTGTGGCTTATGATGATAGAGGTCATTCCCTCTTTCTTGAAGCCGAGCAGAAGATCGAGAAGCATCCTTGAATCTTCTTCGTTGAGTGAGGATGTAGGCTCATCGAGTATAAGCAGCTTAACGTTCTTGCTGAGAGCCTTAGCTATCTCAACGAGCTGCTGTTTGCCCGTACCTATATCCTTGATAAGTGTTGTTGCCTCTTCCCTGAGGCCAACCTGACGCATATGCTCCTCTGCCTCGTGATAGGTGCGGTCCCAGTCTATGCCGAAACGGCCTATACGCTCGTTGCCGAGAAACATATTCTCGCCGATGGAGAGCTCAGGTATCAGAGCAAGCTCCTGATGGATTATAACTATGCCCTTCTGTTCGCTGTCATGCAGCGTGCGGAACTGGCATATCTCCCCGTTATACGAAATATCCCCCGTATATGTGCCGAAAGGATACGTGCCGCTGAGCACGTTCATAAGAGTGGATTTACCCGCACCGTTCTCGCCGACAAGTGCGTGTATCTCTCCCCTCTCGACCTGCAGATTTACGTTATCCAGTGCCTTTACACCGGGGAATTCCTTGGTTATATTCTTCATTTCGAGAATATAATCAGCCAAAGCGATCCCTCCTTATTCCGATGACTTGGTTTCAAGTTCAAGTCCCAAAAAAGGCAGGGTGGGCAATGCCCGCCCTGCCTATACATCACAGATCAGGTTTGATCAGATCAGGTCGTGGAAGCTGTGGACTCAAGATACTTCTTGTCAGCATCCCACTGATAAAGGCCTGTGTCAACGAGTGTCTGGAGGCTGTCCTTGGTTATAACGTAAGGAACGAGAAGGAAGGAAGGAACAGTCTTGACATTGTTGTTATAGGACTCTGTATCATAAGAGCACTCAACGGAAAGGCCGCTTGCAAAGCTTGCATCGGGAGTCTGACCGGAGAGGATAGCCTTGGAAACTTCGAGTGTAACGCCTGCCTCATCGGAAACGTTCTTGTAAACGGTCATGGTCTGAACGCCGTCAACGATATTCTTCAGGTTTGCGATATCGCCGTCCTGACCGGTAACGATAGGAGCGTTGCCGCCGTTGTAGTCGGAAGTGATAGCCTTAGCTACGCCGAGAGCAGTGGAGTCGTTGGAGCAGAGAGCTACATCGAGGATAGTGCCGTCGGAATAGTAGGAAGCGAGAGTATTCTGCATATTCTCAAGAGCGGTATCAGTGGACCAGGAAGGAGTTGCTACCTGCTCGAATGTGGACTTGCCGGAAGGAATGTTGAGCTTGCCGGAGTCGATGTAGGGCTTGAGGGTATCGTAAGCACCGTTGAAGAAGTAGCCTGCGTTGTTGTCGGCAGGGTCACCTGCGGTGAACTCGATATTGTAGGTCTTGTCGGTATTTGCAAGATCAAGCTGCTTTTCAACAAACTGACCCTGAAGCTTACCAACGGTATAGTTATCGAAGGATACATAATAGCTTACTGCATCGGTGTCCATGATAAGACGGTCATAAGCGATAACGGGGATATTTGCGCTCTTTGCATCGCCGAGAGTCTGGGAAAGTGTGGAACCGTCTATAGCAGCGATAAGGAGAAGGTCTACCTTATCAGCGATCATACCCTGGATATCGTTGTTCTGCTGGTTGGTATCATTGTCGGAATACTTGAGCTCAACCTTGTAGCCTGCAGCCTCAAACTGGCTCTTGAGGTACTCACCGTCACGGTTCCAGCGCTCGAGGGACTTTGTGGGCATTGCGATGCCGACAGTCTTTGTAGCGCCGTCAGCAGCAGGTGCGGGATCAGCAGCTGCGGGAGCAGGATCTGCTGCAGGTGCGGAAGCGGGTGCTGAAGTATTGCCGCCGCTGCATCCTACGAGAGATGCGCCCATCGAGAACGAAAGAGCTGCTGCAAGTATTCTCTTGGTGTTGATAGATTTCATTTGCTTTTCCTCCTTAAACCCGATATGCCTTGTGCATATCTCACGGATCCTCCGGACCTTTTGCCCGTACCCCGATCCGCCGTCTTTATTTTACTCCGCACATTGCTATTTGTCAATATTTTTGTGTTTTAACCACTATAAATTTGGTGATTCATACGAACTTTAGATTTTCTAATGTGCATTTTCCATAATTTATGAATTTTTTATTTCAGAGTCTTCATGCTAATCATACAATACAAAGAAATCGTTATGCTGACTATGTTTACAGGGTATAGAGAGGTCATTACACAGGTGACAGGGGCTTAGTAACACGATAACGCAGGAGAGTATCCCTGTCCGGCATTTTTAATCATATTCTAATTTGACATAGCCGGTATGCTGTGTTAATATTAATACATAACAAAAAGAAAAGAGGCATGGCAATGGACATAAAGACCGGACTTATACTCGAGGGCGGCGCAATGAGAGGGCTGTTCTCATGCGGCGTCACAGATGTTTTTATGGAAAACGGGATAGAGTTTGACGGCGCTGCGGGAATATCCGCAGGGGCTGTATTCGGCTGCAATATCAAATCAAAGCAGAACCGCCGCGCGATACGCTACAATATGAAATACTGCAGAGACAGCAGATACTGCAGCATATGGTCGCTTATCACCACAGGAGATATGTACGGCGCGGATTTCTGTTATCACAGGCTGCCCGATGAACTCGATGTATTCGACAGGGAAACATTCACTAACAATCCCATGGAATTCTATGTGGGCGCTACCGATGTTGTAAGCGGCAGAGCGATCTTTCACCGCTGCTCTGACGGAGGTGCCCGCGATATCGAATGGATGAGGGCATCCGCTTCAATGCCCCTTGCTTCGCAGATAGTTGAGGTAGACGGCAGAAAGCTGCTCGACGGCGGCATAGTATGCGCTGTGCCGTACAAGTTCATGCAGAAGCGCGGCTACAACAGGAATATCATCATACTCACACAGCCCGAGGGATATATAAAGAAGAAATCCTCCGCCCTTCCGCTTATAGAGCTGACCATGAGCGCATACCCCGAACTTGTGAAGGCAATGAAGGCGCGTCACAAGATGTACAACCGCCAGATGGAAGAAATAGCGGAGCTTGAGGACAGCGGTACTATCGTCATCAGGCCGCCCGCATCTCTCGGCATAAGCCGCACCGAATCCGACCCCACCGAGCTCAGGCGTGTATATCTGCTCGGCAGGAAGGAAGGCATGAGACGGCTTGATGAAGTAAAGGCCTATCTCGCTAAATGACAGATACAGGTAAGACTATGAAGATAAACTTCAGTTACGGCTGGTATGCGCTGCTTATCGCAATGATCGGAGATCTGGTGATATCGGGGATACTCTCGCTCTTTTACAAAGACTACAGCAGTATCACCATGTCTATAAGTGCCCTCGGGAACCCGAAAAGCCCCGTCAGGATACCATTCAACATATGGATGCTCGCAGAGGGTCTGCTGTTTCTGTATGCACTGCCTGTATTCTACAGGTGCTATCACGCTGTGTCGGCAAAACTAACCGTGACGGCGTGCATATTCATCGCGGTGTTTGCGGTCGGAGCGTGTATATTCACCTGCTTTTTCAGCGTAAACGAGACAAAGGACGTTGTCACCACAGCATCAAAGATACACGGTGCAGGCTCTGTCATCGGATTCATGCTGTTTCTCTCGATGCCGCTGATCATGGCAATATTGTCGTTTAAAAACAATGAGCCGCCCTTTGGAGTACTTGGCATAATATGCTTTGCAGCAGCACTTTTCTTCTTTGTGCTTTATGTCATGTCGGACAAGGAGGAATTTGCGGGCACCTTCATAACCAAAGAGGGACTATGGCAGAGGCTGAATCTGGCGTTTATGTATCTTCCCCTTGCGGCTGTATGCGTAAAACGGATAATAGAAAAATGACAAGCGATGTCTTATGTATACAAAAACGGGACTGTTTCGTATGAAGCAGTCCCGTTATATTTTCTGATTAACGTCCGATCATGAATCCTTGAACATTACGGTAGGATCGTATCTCTTTATTGCAGCGGCGTTACCCTGATAATTCTGTGCAGCAACCCATTCGTCAACAAGTGCGTCGTAGTCGTCTTCCTTCATCTCAAAGAGAAGGGAATATCTTGCAGACTCAAAATAGCTCTCGTCCTCATGGATATCAAGTCTGATTATAGCGTAGTAATGCTCGCCGTCCTTGCTCTCTGCAATGCCCGACTCGCCCACATTCAGGCTGAATGTCTTTGCGATAAGCTCTTCGTTGGGATATGTAGCATCCTTCTCTACTACCTTCTTGTTGCTCGGATAGGGCTGTACAGCAGCAGGAGTCAGCTCAGTCTCAGCTGTTGTCT
>CACZPE010000321.1 GCA_902782875.1 uncultured Ruminococcus sp.
AAGCTCAAAACTGGAAAGGTAAGTGCAGTGCGCTTTTCCACTCTCAATGCTATATGCAGGGTGCTGCACTGCCAGCCCGGAGATATACTTGAATACGCCGATGACGAAGAATGATCTGCAGAACAAAAGAAACAGCCGCAGCATATCACCGTGATATGCTGCGGCTGTATGTTATTGTTTATGCAGCCTTTTTCATAAGATTCTTTACAAAAAGAGCTCTTACTGCGTTGAGTACCGCAATTATCAGTACTCCCACATCGGCAAATATCGCAAGCCACATATTGGCTATCCCGAGTGCGCCGAGCACCAGACAAAGAAGCTTTACGCCTATCGCAAAAACGATATTTTCATGTACTATCCTCATGCATTTTCTTGCTATACGTACAGCAAGAGGGATCTTCAGAGGATCGTCGTCCATGATAACTATATCCGCTGCTTCTATCGCCGCATCAGAGCCGAGAGCACCCATAGCGACACCGATATCTGCTCTTGAAAGCACGGGCGCATCATTGATGCCGTCACCGACGAATATGAGCGAGGATTTAGGTGACTTTTTCTCAAGCAGCATCTCAACCTTTTCTACCTTGTCAGAGGGAAGAAGCTCAGTATATACTTCATCAAGCCCCAGCTTGTCGGCGACTGCGCGCCCGGTGCTGTCAGCATCGCCCGTGAGCATTACCGTGCGCTTTATGCCGCACGCCTTCAGAGCTTTTACAGCATCTTCGGATGTGCTTTTTATCCTGTCGCTTATAAGTATATGACCGGCGTATTTTTCATCTATTGCCATATGTACAACAGTGCCGGTACTGTGACATTCGCAGTATTCAACGCCTATCCTGTTCATAAGCTTCGCATTGCCTGCGGCAACTGCCGTTCCGTCAACATATGCGGTTATACCGTGTCCGCCGCTTTCCTGTATATCCGAGAGCCTTGAACGGTCTGCCGTCCTTCCGTATGCACGCTGTATGCTCCTGCTTATCGGGTGAGAAGAAGGGGATTCTGCGATAGCGGCATATTCTATAAGCTTTTCTTCGGGCATGGTCGCATGGTGAACGCCTATAACATCGAATACTCCCTCGGTGAGTGTGCCTGTTTTGTCAAATACCGCAGTCTCTGCTTTTGAGAGAGCTTCCAGGTAGTTTGCACCCTTTATCAGTATTCCCTCATGGCTGGCTCCGCCTATACCCGCAAAGAAGCTGAGGGGTATGCTCACCACAAGTGCGCAGGGACAACTTATAACAAGGAATGTAAGCGCTCTGTAGATCCATGTGCTCCACATAGGTGCCGCTCCGGTAATAAGTCCTGCAAGGGGCGGAAGCACGGCGAGCGCCAGTGCGGAGATACATACCACAGGGGTATAGACCTTTGCAAATCTTGATATGAAATGCTCTGACCTTGATTTCTTGGCACCTGAGTTTTCCACAAGCTCGAGTATCTTGGATGCGGTGGATTCACCGAATTCTTTGGTAGTGCGTATCCTGAGCACGCCTGTCATATTGATGCAACCGCTTATGACCTCGTCGCCTTCGATCACGTCGCGCGGCACGCTCTCGCCTGTGAGCGCGGAGGTATTGACGGATGAAGTTCCGCTTATTACCGTGCCGTCTATCGGTACCTTCTCGCCGGGATCGACGGATATCACAGAACCTGTCTCAACCTCATCGGGATCGACCTTTTCGATAGTGCCGTCCTCTCTGACTATATTTGCATAATCAGGGCGTATATCCATCAGTGCGGCTATATTCTTCCTGCTTTTGCCGACAGCATAGCTCTGGAAGAGTTCTCCCACCTGATAGAAAAGCATTACCGCTACTGCCTCGTCGTAATCTCCGGTATTATCTTTTACTGCTATCGCAAATGCTCCGACAGTCGCTACAGCCATGAGAAAATTCTCATCGAGCATCTGGCCGTTCTTTATGCCGAGTGCCGCCTTTCGGAGTATATCATAGCCTATGATGATATATGGTATAAGATAAAGACAAAAGCGCAGTATGCCTGTGATCGGCGCAAAATGCAGTATTACCGTCAGTACCGCGGCGGTGATTATGCGTACCAGCATTTTCTTCTGCTTCTTGTTCATACTATCACTTCTTTTTTGACATTGAGATGACTGAAGTATAATTGCATCTGATATTCTCTCTTACAATAAACCCATGCTTTTCAAAAAATTTAGTTTTATCGCAGTCGTAGAAGTCCTTGAAAAAGCGGGGATTATTGAGTATCTCCAGAATATATACAGGTGCGAATTTCAATTTCCTGAATATGTTTTCTTCTCTTTCCCACTCGATGACGATAAGCGTTCCGTCGGGGCGGAGAAGTCTTTTTGCTTCATTAAGTATGTCACTTCGGAGCTGTTCGCTGCATTCGTGAAGAACAAGCCCGATTATGATATGATCGAAATGATCATTTCTTAGTCCTGTGTCTGATGCATCTCGGCAGATGAGCTTCACATTGTCAAGATGTATCTGTCGTATCTTTCTTCGTGCTTCCCTGAGCATGGATTTTGATCTGTCAAGACCGACAACGGTGTTCATATGATTTTTCTCTGCGATAAGCAGACCGTTTGACATTGTACCGCAGCACATATCGAGCACCCGTGACTTTTTGTCGGGGATGAGCTTTTCGACTGCTATGCGCGGGTCGGCACTGCCGTCCGACAGCCATATCCTGACAAGAATATCATAGACCGCTGATACAATAGTATACAGATTCATAGACTTCCTTTCATATTTCGATCACAAGACCTTTCTTCATCTGTACGAGTTTATCACCAAGTATATCTTTCATTATTTTATATGCTCTGTTCTTGGTGCAGTGCCCCGTACAGACATATGCTATATCTGATTTCTCGATCTCCCGTGCGGTGGTTTTGATCTCTTCACGGCTCTTGTTCCACAGATGCATACCGCCTATAAAGCCGTATACTTTCTTGTGGGGGAAAGTTTCTCTTACTTCATTTATTATATTCACCACACCGCCGTGAGAGCAGCTGTTTATGATGACAAGTCCTTTTGCGGTATCTATCACGACGCTTTGCTCGTGTGAGAAATCATCGGGTATCCATCCCGAGGGAGTGCGCCTGTACATTCCCTCGCGTTTCCCGATGGCGGAAAGGCCGTCTGTTTTGTGCGGGATAAGATACACACCGTCACAAAGAGTATGGTCACCAGTAAGATATGTTATCCTGTCGTGATATAACTTGTCAAGATCTCTGGGCAGACCTGCATACAGTTTAAAGAATAGTATCTTTCCATAGCAGCCGTCTGCCGCAGTTTTTCTCATATAGAACTTTGCTGTTTTATTCTCCTCAAAGAATTTTGGTATGCCGTTGCCGTGATCACAGTGGGAGTGACTCAATACTCCGAAGTCT